>JAUIBM010000358.1 GCA_030428345.1 Alphaproteobacteria bacterium
CGGTCATGGGAAGTCTTCCTTTCGGCGGCCGTTGGACGCTCCCTCGACCGGACCATGATCCTTAGCCCTGCTTCGCCATTTCGTTCAAGCTCTGTGCGATGACCCCGTTCGGCGAGGCGATTTCCTCCATGATCGTGAAGTGATTGCAGCCGGGAACAATGTTGAGGGCCACATCGAGCCCGGCCCCCTCGCCCGTTTCGGCATAGGCTTTCGACTGGCGCTGCAGTTCCGGCAATTCGTCGCCGCCGACAAACAGGCGGATCGGAACATCGCGCTGCGGCAGGTTGTGGATCGGCCCCAGGGTTTCGATTTCAGCAGGCTCGAGCTTCAGATCCTTGTTGATGTAGGTATGGGCGATGGGCGCAAGGTCGAAAATCCCGCTGATCGGAACGACGCCGCTTATCGCAGGATGCCGCGCCGCCGAAATCGCCAGATGCCCCCCCGCCGACCATCCGCCGACGAAAACACGCCGCGCGTCGAAACCAAACTCGTCGCTGCGCGCCGCCAGGAAGTCGATTGCGGCCATCGTTTCCCCGACGATCCGGGTGAGTCCTGCGTCGGGCGCGAGCGTGTAGCCGATGGTGGCGACATTGATCGCGCTGGCAAGCGGCCCTGCGGCGACGAAACCGAAAATCTCCTTGTTGTTGCGCTGCCAATAGCCGCCGTGGATGAAGATGAACAAGGGCGCGTTTCGCGCGCCGCACCCGAAATAGTCGATCAGGTTCTTGTCGCCTTCGCCATAGCGGATGTCGAGGACGGCGCGCGGGCCGGATCGCAGAACGGCGCTCCGGTTCGCCCAGTCTTCCAGTATCTGCGGGCTGTTCGCTACTGCGGCAGAGTTGTTGTAGGCGGCGTCAATCGCGGCCTGGTCCAAACCCTCGAAGGCGGGAATCGTGTTTCCGACCGCTGACTGCACCTGACATTTCCTCCAAATTGCATCCAATTGCGGCGTAGTTCATGTCAGGCGACTCTGTTCGAGCCATTACCGTGATGTTCTGCGCGTAGGGTCCGGGGCGTTTGTTGTTCATGTTTCGGGCGCACTTTGCCGAAGCCGCGGAACCATCGCAGCCATTTGGCGGTGCCTTATTGCGCCGGAAGAGGATTGGGCGGGACGCTGAAAGCGCCCACGCCCGCTCGGCGATCACCCCAGTTCGAGAGCCTTGGCGACGGCCCGTCGCGCCATGACCATGATGAGGTGTGCCCGATATTCGCTGTCGGCGTGGATGTCCGACATCATGTCGGACGCGTCCAACGAGATGCGCTCCAGCGCCCCGGGCGAGAAGCTCTCGGAGAGCGCCGCCTCGATGTCGGACGCCCGGAACACCGAAGATGCGGCGCCCGTCACCGCGACGCGCACGCCCTTTTCGCTCTTTGCAACGAAGACCCCTGCCAGCGCGTAGCGCGAGGCGGGATTGGGGAATTTCGCATAGCCGGCAAGGGTGGGCGGGCTTATGCGGATCGCCGTGATGATTTCTCCGGGAAGGAGCGCGGTTTCGAACATCCCCACGAAGAAATCGTCCGCCGCGATGGTCCGCTTGTCGGTAACAATCTCCGCTCCCAGCGCCAGTATCGCCGCCGGATAGTCGGCCGCAGGATCGTTGTTGGCGATCGACCCGCCTATGGTCCCGCGATGGCGCACCTGCTGATCGCCGATCCGACCGGCGAGCAGGGCGAGCCCGGGAATGCGCCCCATCACCAGTTCGCTGCCGGCAACGTCCGCATGCCGGGTCAGGGCCCCGATGACCAGGACGTCGCCGTCCATCGAGACCCCGGACATTTCGTCGATCCCAGCGAGATCGATGAGGGAATCCGGCGACGCCAGGCGCTGTTTCATGGTCGGCAGGAGCGTCATGCCCCCGGCCAGCGGGGTGACGTTTTCCTTGGCGGCCAGCAGCGCGACTGCTTCGCTGACGGTTGCCGGCTTGTGATATTCGAACGCTTTCATGACCGGTTCCTTATTCCGCTGCCATCCGTGCCCGCGAATTGCGGATGATGTTCCAGATGTGATTGGGGGTCGCCGGCATGTCGACATGGCTGACGCCGAGCGGCTTCAATGCGTCGACAACAGCGCTGATCACCGCGGCGGGCGAGCCGATCGTCCCGCACTCCCCGCAGCCCTTCACGCCCATGGGCGTGTGCGTGCAGGTGGTGGAATGGGGCTGGATGACGATTTGCGGAAGATTGTCCGCCCTCGGCATGCAGTAATCCATGAACGAGCCGGACAGCAACTGGCCGGAGGTCTGGTCGTAGACGCCATGCTCGAACAGCGCCTGGCCGACGCCCTGAACGATGCCGCCCTGCAACTGTCCTTCGACGATCATCGGATTGATGATGGTCCCGACATCGTCGACGGCGGTGTAGCGTTCCAGCGTGACGACGCCTGTCTCCGGGTCGATCTCGACCTCGGCGAAATGCGCCCCGCCCGGATAGGTGAAATTGACCGGGTCGTAATAGGACTGTTCCTCAAGGCCCGGCTCCAGCGTTTCGAGCGGGAAGTCGTGCGGCACATAGGCCGCGCCGGCGATTTCGGCGAAGCTCTTCTTGCGGTCGGTCCCCGCGACCGAGAACTGGCCGTTTTCAAAGACGATGTCTTCCAGCGAGGCCTCGAGTTGGTGAGCCGCGATCTTCCGACCCTTGAGGATCACCTTGTCGCTCGCCTTGGAGAGCGCGGCCCCGCCGACGACCAGCGAGCGCGAGCCATAGGTTCCCATGCCGAACTGGACCTTGTCGGTATCGCCGAAGACGATGTCGATGTCCTCGAAGGGAACGCCCAGCCTGTCTGAAACGATCTGCGCGAAGGTGGTTTCGTGGCCCTGGCCATGATTGTGCGTGCCGATGAGAACGGTGACGACGCCTGATGGGTGGACGCGCACCGTGGCGCTCTCATAGAGCCCGCCGCGCGCGCCCAATTGCCCGGCAAGCCGGGAGGGAGCCAGGCCGCATGCCTCCACATAGGTGGAGATGCCGAGCCCGCGATATTTGCCTCGGCTTGCCGCCTCGCTGCGCCGGGCCTCGAAACCGGCCGCGTCGGCAAGCACTTCCGCCCGGTCGAGGCAGCCGCGTGGGTCGCCGCTGTCATATTCCACCATCACCGGCGTCTGGTAGGGATAATGGTCGACCGTCAGCATGTTGCGGCGGCGAAGCTCGACCTTGTCGATGCCCATCTCCCGGGCCGCTGTATCGACCAGACGTTCGACCACAAAGGTCGCTTCCGGCCGACCCGCGCCGCGATAGGCGTCCACGGGGACGGTGTTGGTGAAGATGACCTTCACCTGGCAGAAGATCGACGGAATGACATAGACGCCTGAAAGCAGCGGCGCATACAGATTGGTCGGAATGTTCGGACCGAAGGTCGACAGATACGCGCCCATATTGGCGAGCGTCTTCACGCGCATCGCCAGAAACTTGCCTTCCGCGTCGAGCGCCAGTTCCGCTTCCGTCACATGGTCGCGGCCATGCGCATCCGAGACAAAGCCCTCGGAACGCGCGCAGACCCATTTCACCGGGCGGCCCAGCTTGCCGGCAGCCCAGGTGACGATGGCCTCCTCGGCGTAGTGGAACTGCTTGACCCCGAACCCGCCGCCGACATCGGGCGCCACCACGCGCAGCTTGTGCTGGGGAATATGCAGCACGAATTCGCCCATCAGCAACCGCACGACATGCGGAAACTGGCTGGTGGTCCAAAGCGTGTACTGACCGGTGGAATAATCATATTCGCCGATTGCCGCGCGCGGCTCCAGCGGATTGCCGATCAGGCGGTTGTTGACGAGTTCGATGCTGGCGACATGGGCCGCATTGGCGAAGGCCGCGGTGACGGCGGCGTCATCCCCCAGCGCCCAATCGCAGCACAGATTATCCTCGATCTCATCATAGACGGCCGGCGCGCCGGGCTTGAGCGCATCGACCACATTCACCACCGCCGGAAGAATGTCGTAGTCGACCTCGATGAGTTCGGAAGCGGCCTGCGCCTGCTCGCTCGTTTCGGCGACGACGAAGGCCACCGCGTCTCCGACATAGCGAACCTTTCCCTGGGCGAGCGGGGGATGGGGCGGCTCCTTCATCGGCTGGCCGTCCTGGCCGTTGATCCCCCAGCCGACCGGCAAGCCGCCGACATTGTCCGCCTTCAGGTCCTCTCCCGTGTAGATCGCCTTGACGCCGGGCTGAGCCAGCGCGGCCGAAATATCGATGGAT
>JAUIBM010000359.1 GCA_030428345.1 Alphaproteobacteria bacterium
CATGCCGATGGCGAGGCCGATTGCCGGCTTTCCGTTGAAGCGGAGCAGCGAGGAGGGCGGGTCGACATAGCCGCGCTTGATCGTCGCGATGTCGGTCAGCGGAAAGTAGCGGTCGTTGATCCGCAAGTTGATCGATTTCAGGCTCTCTTCCGAGGTGAACTGTCCGCTGACGCGCAAGGCGATCCGCTCGGGTCCTGCTTCCACCACACCGGACTGCGTAACGGCGTTCTGCGCCCGCAGCGTCGCGACCACGGACTGCTGATCGATCCCGAGCGTGGCGATCTTGCGGGTCGAGAATTCCAGATAGATCGCCTCGTCCTGTTCCCCGACAATGTCGATCTTGCCGACATTGGGAACGGTGAGCAGCTTTGCGCGCGCATCCTCCACCAGGTCGCGCAACTGGCGTTGCGTCAGGCCGTCGGAGGTGAAGGCGTAGATATTGCCGTAAACGTCGCCGAAGGAATCGTTGAAGAACGGGCCGACGACACCGCTCGGGAAACTCCCCCTGATGTCGTTGATCATGTTGCGGACCCGGACCCAGTTCGCCGGTACATCCTTCGCCTTGGTTGTTGACAGGAGCTCGACGAAAACGGTGGTCTGGCCGGCGGTCGTCCAGCTTCTCGTGTAGTCGAGGGAGTCCAGTTCCTCGAGCTTCTTTTCTATCCTGTCCGTGACCTGTTCGGTCATTTCCTGCGCGGAGGCGCCCGGCCATTGGGCGCTGACGATCATGGTCTTGATGGTGAATGCCGGGTCTTCCTCCCTGCCGAGATTGATATAGGAGAATGCCCCGACCACGGTGAAGACGATCATGAAATACCAGACGAGTGAGCGGTGCTCGAGCGCCCAATCGGAGAGGTTGAAGGATTTCACTTGATCATCTCCTGGTCGACGCGAACGGGCTGGCCTTCCTCGAGCTTGTGAACGCCCGCGACGACGACGCGCTCTCCCGGAGCGATGCCTTCGGCGATCGTCACCTCGCCTTGCGGCCCCGGCCCGCCTTCCAGCTGAACAGGACGCGAGAGGACCTTGCGGGCTGCGGGATCGACGATCCAAACATTGGCTTCGGGGCCATCCATCCTGATCGCGGAGGAAGGTATCCGGATCACCGGCTTGTCCTTCGCGATCGCGGTCGCGGTGACGACCGAGCCGAGCCTCAACGCCACGGGCGGGTCGACGAGGGTAATCCTGGTGTGGCGGGTGCGCGTGGCGTCATCCGCCACTGGCGCGATTTCGCGAACGATTCCTTTTGCGTGAACCGTCGGATCGAGCTGCAGGGAGACATCAAAGACCGATCCGGGCGGGAAATGTTCGCTCGCCTCCTCGGGCAGGTCGATCACCGCATCCCTTTCCTGCGGCCTTGCGACCGTCGCGATGCGCTGGCCGGCGGAAACGACCTGGCCGACCTCGGCGGAGGTCGAGGTCACCACCCCATCGAATTCGGCCGGCAGGCGGGAATAGCCGAGTTGCTCCTTGGCCTTGTCGAGATTGGCCCTTGCCTTTGCGACGCCGGCCTCCGCGGTCCTGCGCTCCAGTTGTGCCGTTTCATAGGTGGCTTTTGCCCCGGACTGCTTGTCGAACAGGGTCTTCTGGCGTTCCTCATTGGCGAGGGCGTTGGCGAATTGCGCCTCGCTGTTGGACAGGTCGGATTGTGCGCTCTTCACCGATAGTTCCAGGGCCAGGGGATCGATCGCGGCCAGCACGTCGCCCTTCATGACGAGATCGCCCGTCTTGACGTTGCGCGCGACAACGCGCCCCAGGATACGGAACCCGTATTGTGTCTCGACTCGCGCCTCCACAGTGCCGGCAAGCATCAGCTGCGCCGGCGGCTCGGCGCGTGCAATGACGGACAGGACCGGGCGTGGTTCGGGCGTGGAGGCCTCCTCCTCCTTCTGGCATGCGGCCAGCAGCATGCTTGTTGCAAGGAGCGCGGCGAGACCCGGCGCGGCGTTCATTTCGTTTCTCCGTCAAATGCCACGATTTCGCCATCGCTGATGAATTTCGTCCCGTTCGACACCACGATCTCTCCCGGCGTTACGCCGGATTGCACGGAGAAGAGGCCGCTTCGGTAGGTCATGACATCCACCGGGCGGATCGAGACGGCGTGGGTCTTCGGATCGACAATCCAGACGGCCGGCTTCCCGGCCTGGGACGTCATCGCCGACCAGGGGAGCTGGATCGTCGTGATCGGCGCATAGTGCGCCGTTGCCACGACCGGACTGCCCAGGCGAACCTCGGGCGCACCCTCAAGGCCGAGTTTGACGCGCACGGTGCCGGTGCTTGTGTCGATGGTCGGCGAAACTTCGCGCACTGTCGCCTTGATGGCGGGGCCGCCCGAAAGCAGGCGCACCTCCACGCCTTCCTCGATCGGGCGACCGAGCAGGACCGATTGATCGACGTTGACGACGACGTCGCGCGGGCCGTCCTGCGCCAGCGTGAAGATCAACTGTGCGGCCTGGGCGATTTGCCCGACTTCTGCATTGCGCGCGGTAATGACGCCGTCGGCATCCGCCTTCAGTTCGGTCTGCGCGAGCGAATCATTGGCGGTGTCCACCAGGGCTCGCGCCGATTCCACCGACGCGCGCGCCCGCAGCAATGCCTCGCGAGCCTCATCGAGGGCCGAACGCGTGGTGACGCCGGTGGCGAACAGGGCTTCCTGCCGGTCGTATGCCTGCTGGGCCTGGGTCTTCTGCGCCTGCGCGGAGAGGAACGTCGCGCGCGCCACCTCCACATCGGCCTTCTGCTCCTGCGCGTCGATGCGCGCGAGAACCTGCCCGGCCTTCACCCGGTCGCCCACGTCGGCGAGGCGCTCGATTATGCGCCCGCTGACGCGGAACGAAAGATCGGACTGGACGCGGGCCCGGATCTCGCCGGTCGAGGAAACGCTGTCCGAAACCGGCTCCGCTTTCACGACCACCGTCTCGACGCGTCTGGCTTCCTTCTTGCCGGCCTCGTCGCGCGGATTGCAGGCGGCAAGGGACAGCAATGAAGACGCCAGCAATGCGCTCGTGATTATCCGTCGCATGGTTGCCTCTTGAACAATGACGTTACCGTGCTACTATTGAATGACCCGTTAGTCAATGAAATTTCGACGCGCTGCGGCAGGCAGGTGATCTTGGCACCCAGGAAAAAGAAGCTGACAAGGGCCGAGCAGAAGGCTCTACGGCCGGTTCAGATTCTCGACGCGGCATTCGAAGAGTTTGTTGCGAAGGGGTTCGTCGCGACCCGTGTCGAGGACATCGCCGACAGGATCGGCGTCACCAAGGGCACGATCTATCTGTATTTCCCGACGAAGGAGGAACTGTTCTCGGCGATGGTCGCCCACATATCGACGCCGCTGGAGGAATTGCTCCGGGAGGCGGGCGGCTTGCAGGGGACCTGCAAGCAGAGGCTCGAGTCGCTCCTGCTCCTTTGCTACGAACGGATTTCGGAAGATCGCCGCACCCGCGAACTCATCCGCTTCGCGATCTCGGAAGGAACCAGGTTTCCCCAGTTGATCAAGGGGCATCGCAGCGAACTGATCCACCCTCTGCTTCGGCGCGTCCAGGAATTGCTGGACGAAGGCATTGCCGCAGGTGAGTTCCGTGACGGCCCGGCGGCGCTGGCGCGCGTGATCGCGGCGCCGGTCATCGCCATGATGATCGAAGCGCTGATCTTCGGCGGCGGCAGCGATGTCGAGCCGCGCCAATACATCGCGGCGCATCTCGATCTGGTGATGAACGGACTGGTCGTTGCCGACAGCTGAACGAAGGAAAGGCGCGACCCCGGCAAGTAAACCGTGCAAGGCGATCCGCCGCGTAGCTGATCGCGAGCGAACGAGACATTGGCCCGCCTCGTGCGCATTTGGAATGATCCTGCCTACCTATTCGGCCGCGACGGGAAGTCTGCGCGCCATCGCCTGCTCGGGTAATTGTTCATCGCCCCAGAACTGAGCGACGGTCGGTCCGGGCCGGGTCCTGTGCAGGAGCGCGTCGCCGATCTCGCGCAGCCAGACGCCCCTTCCCATCCGGGTATACCAGCGCTGCGCGTGGCGCAGCACGGGGTCTGGCTGGAGATAAGCACGCCAGAGCGCCTTGGGGCGGAGCTGGAGCACGGCTTCGATGAACTTGACCCAAAGGAAGACCCGCCAGGCAGGCACGCGAGGCGTCTCCAGCACCTGGTGCTTGTAATCCCAGAAGCGCAGG
>JAUIBM010000360.1 GCA_030428345.1 Alphaproteobacteria bacterium
GGTCTTGCCATGCCTTGTCTCCATCCAGGCAAAGCGTACCGACTGGTCGGTATTGTGTCAAGCGGCCATAATTTGACGATCGTCGCGCCTTGCCGGTTGAGTCTTGCCGCCATATCGGGCACGCCTATGCGCCGGGGCATACGGAGTTCTTGGGATCGTGGAGCGATGACGCGAAACTTTCGGGGATGGAGCCGGATCGCGGCGGCGATTGCCGCGCTTGCGCTGGGGTTTGCCCTGCAGGCCTGCTCGCAGACGGCCGGTTCGGGAACGGATTTCTCCGCGTTGACGTCGGTTCGCGCGTCCCCAACCGCCACAGCTGAAGAGCGCAGCACGGTTGCGATTGGCGGCGGCCTCAAGGTCGACGTCTACGCGCGCGCGCCGTCGAAACTGGCGAGCCTGCTCGGAGCCAGGCCGAAGGCGTCAACGCCCGTGCTGCTTTACGTGCATGGCGGCGGGTGGGTGAAGGGCACGCGCGAAAAGGTCTACAACCTGCCGGCATACGCCAAGTCGCGCGGCTATCTGCTCGTCTCCGTCGACTATCGCCCGCTGCCCGAGAACACGATCGAGGGGCAGGTGAGGGACGTCGTCGCCGGCATCAACTGGGTGCGCAACAACATCGCCACCTATGGCGGCGACCCAGGCCGCATCGTCATCATGGGTCATTCCTCGGGCAGCCATCTGGTGGCCCTGATCGGCGCGCGAAAACTGGGCGGAACGCTGCGCGGCATCGTGGCCAACGACGTCCAGGCTTATGACCTGCCCACCTATTATCGCCTGCGGAAGAATTCGATGGATCGGATTTACCGCAAGGCCTTCGGCGCCAATCGCGCTACCTGGGTCAAATACTCCCCGATCACCTATGTGCCCCAGAATTCCGGTTTTCCGCCCTTTCTGATCATGCATTCCGGCTCCAATGGAGAACGCCGGCGCGCGCTGGCCGAGGCGTTTGCGGCGAAGCTGCGCCAGAAGGGAACGCAGGTGACCCTGTTCGACGGCAAGGCCTACAGCCATGGCACGATCGCTTCCTCGATCGGCCGCAGCGCCGCTGTTACGCAGGCGCTGGACCGTTTCCTCAAAGCGGTTTACCGATAGGCATGTGCCTCATTCGTGGGTGAACCATGCGCCGCCTCTTCATACTGTTCTCGCTGCTTTCGACCCTTTTCGCCCTTGCCGGATGCATCACCTCCGATGCTCCCTTCTTCACCGATCGCAAGGCGGCGACCCCGTTGCCGGCCAAGTTCATCCTTTACGGAAAGTCCTCCGAGGGGGCCCGCGCCTGGCGCGTCGAGCGCAACTTGGACGGCTATGACTGGCACCTCGACAAGAAGGTCACCCATGTCCGCTTCGTCCCGCTCGGCGGCCAGAACGTGCGCAAGGGTTTTCATGTCGCGGTCCTGACCGGTCCCGACGACGATCTGATGTATGGGCTCGTCGAGATCGGCCGCAATCTCGTGACAACCTATGTCTTCGACGCGGACACCCCGGCGCAGGTGTTGAAGGTGCCGTTCGACGCGCGCAACTTTTCCACGCGCTTCGCCAAGGGCGAGGACCTGGTAACCGTGTTCCGTTACGTTGCGGCGCGCATGGCGCCAGACTCCTACGGACCGGTGGAGTATCCCGATGGCGAGATCACCGCCACGCGGCTTGAAGTCTTCGACCTTGCTGATCCCGCCCGGGGGAAGGAGGGCGAGAAGCGCTTCATGCAATCCGAGATCGACAACGCCGACAAACCCGACGACGAATAAGCCCGGCGTTCAGGCTGGCTCACTCGCGCTTGCCGTTGACCTCGATGGCAAGCCCCAGGCGCTCGACAAGCTTTTCCTTCGAGGCGATTGCGTCGCCGACGAGATCGGTAATGGCGACCGGACCGGCGGGACTGAGCAACACCGTGACGCTGCGCGGATCGGCGATGAAGTGCTTGAAGGCGGAGGAAACCGAAGCGGCCAGCGCTTTCGGCTCAATCGCCTGCAGACGTTCGTTCGCCATCTGCGCGCCAAGTGCCACGAAGTCCTTTTCGGAAATTCCCAAGGCAGCCGCCTGCTGCGCCATCGCCTTGCGGGCGATGCCGCCATCCTCGTAGCTCAGCGAAGCCGAAACAAGGCTGAGTTCCTTCAGCGCCTCGGTCATCTGGGCGCCCACGGCGTCCCGCATCTCAGGGGTCTGGGCATTGGGCTGCATTAAGATCTTGATCAGTCCTTCCAGCCATTCCTTCGTCATGCCGCCCAGTGTGATCTGCATGATGATCGCACCGGCATTGCGCAATCCCAAACGATAGGACTCCAGGTCAAACCGCCCGGATTTGAGATCGAGGGTGGCGTTCAGCGCGAGGGACAACTCCAGCGGCATTAGGTCCAGTTCCGTCAGCTTCGCCTTGGCGGCCCCCTGAACCACATTCGTCGAAACCGCCAGACTGGGAGCCTCCGTCACCATGGAGACCGTGTATCCATCTGGAGCCACCGTCATGGTGGAGACCATGCGCTCGATAACGAACAGCTCAGATTCTTTCATGGAGAGCCTGGTATCGAGGATGGTCTGTTCAACCCGCCCTGCGGGTAGCGGAAACTTTAGCCCGGAAGCCAACCACTGTCCGCCGGTTGTGGTCATGGAGCGCATGGTAAGATCGATCTTGCGATGCTCCGGGTCCATCATGGATGCCGAGATGCCGTTCATCTCGACCTCGTCGATTGCGTACCCGCCTCCGTCCATTGCCCTGACGCCCTCGAACCGGATGCTCTCCATTCGCGCCGTCGACCCGTCGCTGCCTGTCTGCACGACGCCATGGATGACGAAGCTGCCCTCGCCGGTTTCTTCCACCCGCTCGTGCGTGATCGTCGCGCCGATGGCTTCGGCCTGCGCCTTCTCCATGGCCATATATTCAGCGCCGGTCAGGGCCAACGCTTCCGGCGCGAGGCAGGCTGTCGCGAGGAAAAACGCCAGGGCGGCGACGGTCTGCTTCATTGCGGTCTCCAGGGTGTGTAACGAATTTGTTCAACCAGCAATGTCGCAGTCGCCACGGCAAAGTCAAATCCTGTGAGGCGTTGCGTTCCATCATGGTTGATCGCCGTATCTCCCTTGCCACAGGCACCGGTGCGGTCTAACCCGTTCGCATGGGAAAGAGCCTGATTCCTCCGTCCGGGGGCGACGACGGCGACGGTGAGGGCATCCAGGGCATCGATCTTCGATCCGCTCTGGAGGAACGCTATCTCGCCTATGCCCTGTCGACGATCATGGGCCGTGCGTTGCCCGACGTCCGCGACGGCCTTAAGCCGGTTCAGCGGCGGATTCTGCACGCCATGCGCATCCTGCGGCTCGATCCCGCCGCCGCCTACAAGAAATGCGCCCGCATCGTCGGCGATGTCATGGGTAAGTTTCACCCCCATGGCGACCAGGCGATCTATGACGCGCTGGTGCGGCTGAGCCAGGATTTCGCTGTTCGTTTCCCCCTGGTCGACGGCCAGGGGAATTTCGGCAATATCGACGGCGATAGCGCCGCCGCCATGCGCTACACCGAAGCGCGCATGACCGAAGTCGCCACCCTCCTGCTGGAAGGGATCAACGAAGGCGCTGTCGACTTCCGCAAGACCTACAACGAGGAGGACACCGAGCCGGTCGTCCTTCCTGGCGCCTTCCCGAACCTGCTCGCAAATGGCGCGACCGGCATCGCCGTAGGCATGGCGACCTCGATCCCGCCGCACAACGCGGCCGAGCTTTGCGATGCGGCGATCCACCTCATCGGCGATCCGAACGCGACTATCGAGAAACTGGTTGAATTCGTGCCGGGTCCCGATTTCCCCACGGGCGGCATCATCGTCGATGACAAGGCCTCGATCACCGAGGCCTACGCCACCGGTCGCGGCGGCTTCCGCGTCCGCGCGCGCTGGGAGAAGGAAGACGCCGGACGCGGCACCTGGCGCGTGGTCATCACCGAGATTCCCTATCAGGTGCAGAAATCGCGGCTCATCGAGAAGATCGCGGAATTGCTGATCGCACGGCGCCTGCCGCTGGTCGAGGACATTCGCGACGAATCGGCCGAGGACATCCGCCTCGTCATCGAGCCGAAGAGCCGGACAATCGATCCGGGCCTGATGATGGAATCACTGTTCAAGCTCACCGAGCTTGAATCGCGCATTTCGCTCAACATGAACGTCCTTTCGATGGGGCGGGTGCCGCGGGT
>JAUIBM010000361.1 GCA_030428345.1 Alphaproteobacteria bacterium
GCTTGCCGAGCGTGTCTTCCAGCGTGCGTGTAACGGATTCACCCTGTTCGCGGATGGCGCTGGTGCGCGTCTCCAGCAGGGTGGCGACGGCCTGGCCGGCCATGTTGACCTGCTTGCCAAGCTCGTGCGTGCGCTCCGAAATCGCCTCGCGAGCCGCTTCAGCGGCGCTGGAAAGGTTGGATTGCAGTTCCGCGCTGGTGGAGGTGAGCAGGGAGACGAGCGTCTCGCCGGCATCCGAAAGCGAGGACTGGACGGTGACGTGCCGCTCTTCCAGCATGTCGCCCATGCGCTGGGTGGCCTCGTCGATGGACGCCTGGATGCGTCCCGAAACCAGGTCAAGCTCGTCGGTCAACCCGGTATGGGTATAGGAGAGCGACTGGCGCAGCTGTTCGGCGTGGTTCAGGATTTCCTTCCGCTCGCCTGCGAGCTCGGTGACCAGGCCGCGAAGGCGGATCTCGGAATCGCTGTAGGAGCGCTCCAGATTCTGCACTTCGGAATTGACCATATATTCCAGTTCGCTGGCGCGTGCGAGCGCCCGCTCGATGCCATCGCCGATCGAGGCGACCTCGCGACGGATCGCGCGACCGACCGAGGCGACGGCTTCGCTGGAAGCGTTTTCCGGCTGCAGCAGGCGGATTGCGGCTTCCGTCATGCTGCGCGCGGCGATGCGCATTTCCTGGGCGCGGCGGATCATGATCGCGAAGGCCCAGATCAGCAGGACAGGCACCACCGCCGCCGCGACGAGAATGGCGAGCGAGGTCTGTCCGGCGCCGGAGCCGAGCGATCCGTCGCTGGCGCCGACGGCGTAGAAGCCGGCGCAGGCCGCCAGCCACACAAGGGACAGCACCGACGACACCCAGAAGACGCGCGAATTGGGGCGGCGCTGCATGGCCTGGATGAGATCGGAAATGGAATTGCGCCGATCGTCATTGGCGGGCAGGAATTGCGCCGGATCGGAAGCGTCGCCGGAAGCGTCGGAGCGCGCGCCGCGACGCGGACGCTGCAGATTGCCGCGTCGGGCAGGGCCGCCGTTGGACTCAGATGGCGGGCCATTGCGTCGGTTGACCGGCGGCTGCGTGGCGGGACGCGCCGGACGCCTTGCCGGAGCCTGCGCAGGATCGTCATCCTTGTCGGCGCTTTGCCTGCGAAGATCGTTTGCCGCTTCGGCGAGCTTGGATTCAAGCTCCGCGAAATCAGCGTCATATGGCTCCTGGGGCGGGGCAGGGCGGCGCGATGGCGGCCTCTGCGCGCCCGGTCTTGCCGGGGTCTTTCTCAGTTCCTTGGCGAGATCGCCACTGTCCCGTTCTAGATCTACCGTCAGCGCATCTTCCACCGCCTGCAAGGCTGCTTCGGATGTCCTGTCCTTCTTCGGTTCGGACGCCATTTGGATTCCCCGTACTCCGTCTGCCCGTCGCGTGGGCAAACGTACACTACCCGATACACTTTAACGAATACGGTTCAGTCGACCATCGAGGCGAACCATAGGCCGCATCCGGATGCACTTACCTTCGAATTCTCCGCCTTCCGCTTCCCCACCGCAGGAAATCGAAAGACGGACGACAACACGTCATTCCACCATCTTTGAGGCCGGTTGGTGGCCGGCCCCCCAGACAGGCGGTCACTTGCCGCCATGGTGCCGTAATGGCACAGTTGTGCAGTTGCGACAAGCAAACGCCCCGTCCACGCCTGCAATAGTAAAAACAAGGTTAACACCGATGCAGAAATTTTTCAGCCCGCCCGAGAGGAAAATATTCATCGGTGGACAACACGGCGCGGAAGGCCGCCAAAATGGCTGAAAACAAGGCTTCCGGAGCGGTTCGCACCTCGCGGCCAAGCCTCGCGCAGCGGCGCTATCTGCTGCTTGGCGAGGGGCAGGCGGGCGGAAAATTGCCGCTCTTCGACCGCGAGGGACAGGCGATCGACGCCAAGACCATCCGCGCCTGCATCGATAACGGCTGGGCCGAGCCATGGTTCGCAAATCCGATGAAACCGGACTGGCTTGTATGCCGTTTGACGGACGCCGGACGGAAGGCGATCGCGTCGGCCAAAAGGGCTCCGAAATCCCGTTAACCCTCTGTTATTTATGTCTTGAAATGATGCGCGTCACGTGACCGAAAGGGGTTATGCGATGCCGATGACGTTGAAGTGCGACCTGCGCCAGGCGGCGCGCTGCGATGGAACCGCCAAGCCGATCGATCTGGTGCATCTTTCCACCCAGACGATGGGCGACCGCGCGCTCGAGGCCGAGGTCCTAGGGATGTTTCTGGATCATTCCGGCACATACCTCGACAATTGGCGCGGCGCCGCCGGGCCGTCTCTGCGGAAACAGGCTGCCCATACCCTGAAGGGTGCGGCGCGCTCGATCGGGGCGTGGGAACTGGCGGAACTGGCGCAAGACGCCGAGGCGGAGGGGTTCGACGACGACGGCGCACTGGAGCGGGAGATGGCCCGGGTTTGCGCCTATGCCCGCGAACTGCGATAGGATATCGCTCGCTTGTCGTGGCGTGTCGCAGGATTGCCCCACTCTTGCCTGTTCATCGGCACGATACCGCCCCAATTGCCCTTGACGACTCCCAGCGCGTCGGAAGGTTGGACGTAGCGTAAAGGAGTTGGTCGTGATCAAGCGGTTTGTCCTGCCCCTGGCCGGGATTGGCCTCGGCCTCGTGGGGGGCGGGAGTGCGGGCGCCGCCTCGCTGGATTATTGCCACCGCTTCGCCACCGCCCATGTCAAGCTGGCGTCGGTGCAGCGCCTGCGCAACCTCTCGCCCGAGACGGTGCATGACCAGGCCTTCTATCTGTGTCTCAACATGGATGAGGAGCCGGCCATGCCGACTGCCTATGTCGATCCAACGATCAAGGGCTCCAATCCGCCATGGTTCGCCTCCGCGCCCGAGGCGGGGGCCGCGCCGAAGCCGGAACCGGCGAGCGAAGCGGCAATTCCGCCGGCGTCCGCCACGCCGGAGGCGGTTTCGAGCGCCGGGGAGGGGGTCCCACCGGCCGACGAGGAAGCGACCGCAAAGGCTGAAGCGGACGGTTCGGCCGGCGCGACCTCCCTCGCCTCGACCAGCAAACCGGCCAAACGCACGGGCAGACGCCGCGGAAGCGGCCTTCCGCAAGGTTCGCCCGAACTGGCGGCCTGGTGCCTCAAGCATTTTCCCAACAGCTACGATGCGGCGACGGGAACGATCGTTCCCTATGAGACCGGGGTGCGCACGCTCTGCCGCTGACGGCATTTCAATCCGGTCGACAGGCGTCTCACTTCCCGTTCGGCTTGACAGCCATTGCCCTTGCGCTAAACCGGGGCGACGCGAGTTCTGCCCATCAACCCTTCCGGAATCCCCTCCCCATGGCGAAAATCACCTACATCAACCACAATGGCGAAACCCATGTGGTGGATGCCGCCAACGGCACGACCGTGATGGAGAACGCCATCAAGAATTCAGTTCCCGGCATCGAGGCGGAATGCGGCGGCGCATGCGCCTGCGCGACTTGCCATGTCTATGTCGACGAAGCCTGGACCGAAGCGGTCGGCACGCCGGACATCATGGAAGAGGACATGCTGGATTTCGCGTGGGAAGGCAGGCCCAATTCCCGTCTCTCGTGCCAGATCAAGGTCAGCGACGCGCTTGACGGGCTGATCGTGCGCATCCCCGAACGCCAGGCCTGAGAGGCCCAGTCCAGCAAACAGCCTAGCCGTCCTGCTCGCGGGTGCGGCGGATGAGGTCGGCGATGCGTCCCCGTTCGTCCGCGTCGAACTGCAACTGGTCGCGCTCGTGCTCGGCCATTTCCTTTCGGAAGATCGCCGAGGCCTTTGCGCGCAGCGCGCTGCAGTCCTGTTCGGGCGGCAGGGCGAGGATCGCCTTTTCCGCCGCCTCTGCGTGTCGGTCTGCAATCGAGACATGAACGGATTCATGCAGGCGGGCATATTGCTCGAGATTGTCCCAGGCGCGCGAGAGGGCCTGCTTCAGGGCCTCTGGTGTGGCGAGCTTTGGAAGCAGCACGTGGGCGTTCACCGAGACCCGCGCGTCAAGCACGCGGCAGGCGCCTTTCTCAAATCCGAAACGGAAATTGGGGACCATCCGCACGGTGGTCGCCGCGAGCGCCTTGCCCGCGCCGGCGACATTGGGACCGTGCAGGCCGATCTGCTGGTCGAGTTCCTCG
>JAUIBM010000362.1 GCA_030428345.1 Alphaproteobacteria bacterium
CCGGCCCCGCTCGGGCTCGGCAAGGTGACCCTGGAGGACGGTTCGCTGGTGACCGGATTCATTGCCGAGGAAGGCGCCGTGGCCGGCGCCCGGGACGTGACCGGTTATGGTGGCTGGCGCCGCTACCGCGCCAGCCAGGCCATCGAGGCAAGCTTCCCCGACGTGCCACGGCTCCTGCTGACCGGCCATACCCGCGACCGCGGCGAGCCCGTGCTCGGCGCGCCAGGCCTGGCACTCGGCGCCGCAGCCGTTGAGGTGCGCGGGGCTGGGCGCCGCGTCGCCCCAGGGGAACACGCGGCCGTCGGAGCCGCGCGCCGCGAATTCCCATTCGCCTTCGCGCGGTAGCCGCAATCCCGCCCATCGGGCATAGGCCATCGCATCGTACCAGGTCACGTGCACGACCGGATGGTCCTGACGCGAGGAGACATCGCTTCCGGGCCCTTCGGGCGCCGACCAGTACGCCCCCTCGACCTTGCGCCACCAGGGAAGTCCGGGCGGGCTGACCGGCCATCTTGCCGCGTCATCGCCGAGCAGCAGGTGAAACACGAAGCTCCATCCCTCCCGTTCGGCGACCGTGCGGTATCCGGTTTCGCTTGCAAACCTGGCGAACTCGGCATTCGTCACCGCCTTCGGGGCCATCAGGAAGGGTGATATCCTGACCTTGCGGCGTGGGCTGTCGAGGTCAACCGGGAAGGTCGATCGTCGCGCGCCCATCTCGAAGATGCCGCCCGGAATTTTCTTCAACGGCGCGCGGAGCATAGCCGCCCGCTCGTTGCCGGCCGGATCAACCGCCAGGCAGTGCTCGACATGGCGTCTGTCAGCCGCAACCGGGTCGTAGACATCTGCCGGCCCCGTGGTGCTGGTCTGAAGGCTGCAGCAGGAGTTGGAGGTCGTCCTTCCCTTCATGTTTTCCCCAAGCGCTCCAAGGGTGGCGGCGTTGTCGCCGGGATGCCGGCGTCATATGGCAGGTGCGCCGGGCGGACAATGTTTTTGAGCGGGTATGGCGCTCACACAAGCGCGAACGCGTGTTCCCCAGTGCGTTCGTGGATGCTTCCGAGACCAGATGTCAATTCTAAGGGGCCGGCCACTCTCAGTGGCTTGTCTTGCCGCGATCCCCGTCAGCGCAGCGATTCATTTCGCAGACGCCGAAAGCTCATCGAGATGTGAGAGCGGCGGATGTGGCCGATCGATCCAAGGTCGCCGAGTTCGACGGCGGCGACAATGTCGGCCACCTCGCGATGGAAGATCGATATCTCTTCGGCGAGCATTTTCTCGTAGCGCTCCAGGCGGGAGGCGGTTTTCAGCCAGATGCGCGTGGTCTGGTAGTAGAGGCGCTCCGATATTTCCCGCAGAGGCTCATTGCCGGTCAGCGAATTCAGCAGGTGAAAGAAGTCCATGTTGATGACCGTGAATTTGCGCGGATCGGGATCGGCCATCAGCGCCTCGCAACGCGCCAGAAGTGCGCTGAAGGCGGCCTTCTTCGCTTCATCGGGCGCGATCGGCGCGAGCTTGCCCACCAGTTCGGCAAGCTCGATGCGCAATTGGTAGACCTGATCAAGTTCGTCGACGTCGATATCGGTGACGATCGTGCCGACCCCGTGGACGGAACGCAGCAGGCCTTCGGCTTCCAGCTTGACCAGCACGCGCCGGATCGGCGTGCGGCTGACGCCGAATTCCTCGGCGAGGTCCTCTTCGCGCAGGCGCGCGCCTGGCGGATGGTCGAGCATGCAGATCTGCATGCGCAGGGTCTCGTAGATGCGGTCGAAGCGCTTGCGTGCTCCCTTGTCGGGCGCGGCGCCCCGCTCGATCTCCATGCTGCCCGGCAGTTCGGTCGCGATCTGTTTCATCCAGCCATCTTCATTCGCAGCCTTTCCAGCATGTCCATGCATGCGGCAAGCTGATCGAGCGCCACATATTCGTCCGGCTTGTGCGCCTGGTCGATCGAGCCGGGACCGCAGATGACGACCGACATGCCGCGGGCCTGAAACAGCCCGGCCTCTGTGCCGAATGCTACTACGTCGGCATCGCTTTGTCCGGTCAGTTCGAAGACAATGTCACGGGCTTCCGATTGCGACATCACGGCAAGGCCTTCGACCTCGCCGATGGTCTGGGTGACGATGTCGGCCTCGGGCGAGACGGCGCGCATCGCCGGTTTGAGCACCGTATCGACATAGGCGGCCAGGTCGTCCTTGATGAAATCGGCGTCCGATGTCTGGACGGGCCTAATCTCCCATTCGACGCAGCAATGCCCGGCGATGATATTGCGCGCCGCGCCTCCCTCGATATGGCCGACCTGGACGGTCGTCCAGGGAGGGGAGAAGCGGCTGCCGGCAGGCGCGCGCGGCTTTGCCTGTTCGCCGAGATCGAGCAGGCGGGCGATGTATCGCACCGCATATTCAACTGCGTTGACCCCGCGATCGGGCTGCGACCCATGGCCCTCAAGACCGGTGAATCGCGTCGTGTATTCGTAGCAGCCCTTGTGCCCCTCAATGACCCGCATCAGCGTCGGCTCGCCGACAATGGCGACGGAGGGATTGATGCCTGCCGCCTCGAGTTCGCCCATCAATGCGCGCGCGCCGAAGCAGCCGACCTCCTCGTCATAGGTGAAGGCGAAATGCAGAGGTCGCTTGAGTTCGCTGGCGGCGAAGGCGGGCGCCATTGCGAGGCAGCACGCGATGAAGCCTTTCATGTCACTGGCGCCGCGTCCGTAAAGCAGGCCGGCGCGTTCGCTCATCGCAAAGGGGTCGCAGGTCCAGTCCTGCCCGTCGACGGGAACGACGTCGGTGTGACCCGACAGGACGATGCCGCCGTCAATATCCGGTCCCAGCGTCGCGAACAGATTCGCCTTGGTTCCGGTCTCGTCGCGCGACATCAGAACCCGCGCTCCGGCGCTGGAGAGCAGATCGATCGCATAGGCGATCATCTCCAGATTGCTGCTCGACGACACGGTCGGGTACGCAATCAGTTCCGATAGAATGGCGCGGGCGGATTCTAGCGTGGTCATGACGGATAAGGTCAGTCCTTGACGAACAGCTTGCGCGGCCGGTCGCAGAAACACTCCGCAGCGCCGCTTTCGCGTATCAGAATGCTCTCGGTGATTTCCAGTCCCCAATCGGTCATCCAGAGTCCCGGCATGAAATGGAAGGTCATGCCTGGCTCAAGGACCGTCTCGTCCTCTCTTCGCAGAGAGACGGTCCGCTCGCCCCAGTCCGGCGGATAAGACAGGCCGATCGGGTATCCGCAACGGTCTCCCTTGTGTATTCCCGCCCGTTCGAGCGAGGAAAACAGGGCGTCTGCAACATCGGCCGCCCGGTTGCCCGGCCGGGCCGCCTCGATGCCGGCTTCCAGCCCTTCGACAAGCGCCTTTTCGGCGTCGAGCATGGTCTGCGGCGGCTTGCCGAGATAGACCGTCCGGCAAAAGGGCGCGTGGTAGCGGCGGTAGCAGCCGGCGATCTCGAAGAAGGTGGCGGAATTGTTCTCGAACGGCCTGCCGTCCCAGGTCAGGTGCGGCGCCGCGGCGTCTGCGCCGGACGGCAGGAGCGGCACGATGGCGGCATAGTCGCCCCAGTCGTCGCCGACGCCGCGGACCGCGTCGGCGAGGATTTCGGCGACGAGGTCGTTCTTGCGCATTCCCGGCTCGATCCGCTCGACGATGCCGTCGATGATTCTCTCGGAGATGCGCGCCGCCTTGCGCATGAAGGCGATCTCCTCCGCCGACTTGACGCCGCGCTGCCAATTGACGAGCGCCGTCGCGTCCTCAAACACCGCGTCGGGCAGTTCCTCGCGCAGGACGAGCCATGCCTTGGCGGAGAAATAGTAGTTTTCGAGTTCCAGCCCGATCCGTCCCCGGGCATATCCCATGTCGCGCAGATGGGTGGCGAGGTCCTGCATGGGATGGCGGACCGTGGATTGAATGTAATGATCCGCGTAGCGCCTGATGCAATCGCCCTTCATCCAAACGGTTCGCGCCGCGCCCGCGCCGTCCTGGTTGCGGCCCCACCAGACCGGATCGCGATCATTGGTCACGATCACCCCCTGGTGGACGTAGAAAGACCAGCCGTCATAGCCCGTCAGCCAGGCGATGTTGGACGGGTCCTCGACAAACAGCACATCGATGCCGCGCTTCGCCATTGCGCCGCGGACCTTTGCC
>JAUIBM010000363.1 GCA_030428345.1 Alphaproteobacteria bacterium
CGTGTAGCCATAGAGCTCACGGTACACCTCGAGGGCCTTGACGTTCTGCTCCGAGTTGATGATCCCGTCGACCTTGTAGTTGGCGTAATCGCCAAGCTCGCCGCCATAGGAGAAGATCGCGTTCTCGACGCCCATGACCAGGCCGTCATAGGAGTTGTCGGTGTAGATCGCGATGCCGTAGCGCTTTTCGTCCGGACGATGGAAGAATTCGGCGATGTCGCGCATCTGGGCCCAGGTCTCGGGCGGCGCGAGATCGTAGCCGTATTTGGCCTTGAAGGCCTCCATCTCCTTGGGGTCCTCGAACCAGTCCTTGCGGTAGGACCAGCCGACCGCATCGCCCTCGGCGGGGATCGCCCAATACTTGCCCGAGTCGGACGGATATTCGGCGTAGTACTTCACCGTCGCCGGCGCCATGCCGACGCCGAGCTTGTGCTTGTTGAAGAAGTCGGTCAGGTCGACATAGTGGCCGGCCTCGGAAGCAGCGCCGAGCCACTGCGAGTCGCCGACGACCATGTCATAGGCAGAACCGCGCGCGTTGAATTCGGTGAACGCCTTGGTCTGGAAGTCCTGCCACGGCGTGGTTTCCACGGTAACGACGACGCCGGTCTCCTTCTCATACTCGTTCACGAGTTCCTGAAGGTAGTTGGCCGGGTCCCATTCGGCCCAGAAGATGGTGAGTTCCTGCGCGACGGCGGACGTGCCCAACGCAAGTGACAAGCTCAATCCGGCAAGCATGCCGGCTAGTTTTCTGCGCATCACGATTTCCTCCCAATGATGCAACTCGATCCGGCCAGGGTTGCCCTGTTTTCCTGGATCTCCCTGGCTGCCTCCCGAATGGCTTTGACGACTGCCGCCGACGCCTCCCGCGCCGACAAACTCCCTGACTACGTCGGCAAAGCCAATGCTGCCTACCCCCAATCTGGTATTACCAAAAGCGGAGTTGCGTCAAGGGTAAATGCTGGACAGCCTCCGCGCCAAATATAGCAAAATCGCAATTAATCCTTTGAAATCTGCCATTTCTCATGTTCTCCGCCGATAACGACGGCTAGAGGACGGGTGGAAACTTTTCCTGTTTTCGCTTCTTATGACAATCTGGTAGAACCAGTTTTGCCGAAAAGACCGGGTCCGGCGCCGAGGACGCATCGTTGAAGCGCCACGGGAAACACATTGAAAGAATTGTCATGAAACGCATCTACGTCGCTGGAACGGCGGACACCAAGGGGGCGGAACTGAAGTTCCTCGCAAACGCCATCGCTGGCGCCGGCATGCCGGTGGCGATCGTCGATCTGGGCACCCGGCGCCCGGACATCGATGTCGATATCCACGCCGCCCAGGTGGCGAACTGCCACCCGCACGGCGCCGGAGCGGTCTTCGACGTCGATGATCGCGGCGAGGCCATGGCGGCCATGGCGCTCGCCTTTACGCGCTTCCTTCCCATGCAGTCCGACCTTGCCGGCATTGTCGGGATCGGTGGCGGCGGAGGAACCTCGGTCGTGACGGCGGGCATGCGCGTATTGCCCATGGGTCTGCCGAAGATCATGGTGTCGACGCTGGCCTCCGGCGACGTCTCGGGCTTTGTCGGGGTTTCCGACATCATGATGGTTCCCTCCCTCACCGACATGACCGGCCTCAATCGCGTCAGCCGGGTGGTGTTGCACAACGCCGCGCAGGCCATTGCGGCAATGGCCGGCCGCCCGGCCCCTGCATCGGATGAAAGGCCTTCTACCGGCCTCACCATGTTCGGCGTGACCACCCGATGCGTTACCGCGATCATCGACAGCCTGCAGGGGGAGCGCGACTGTCTGGCGTTTCATGCGACAGGCGTCGGCGGCCGTACGATGGAAAAGCTGGTCGACAGCGGGCTTGTCGACAGTGTCATCGATATCACGACGACTGAAGTCTGCGACCTGCTGCTGGGCGGGGTATTGGCGGCGAGCGAAGACCGCTTCGGCGCCATCGCGCGAACCGGCATTCCCTGGGTCGGCTCGGCCGGCGCCCTGGACATGGTCAACTTCTGGGCCCCCGAGACGATACCCGAGCGCTATCGCGGCCGAACCTTCTACAAGCACAATGCGAATGTGACCCTGATGCGCACCACAGCGGGCGAAGCGGCCATGATCGGCAGATGGATCGGCGAAAGACTGAACGCCTGCGATGGTCCGGTGCGCTTCCTCATCCCGGAAAAGGGCGTGTCCGCCCTCGACATTGAGGGAGGCCCCTTCTTCGACCCGCAAGCCGACGTGGTCCTTTTCGAGGCGCTGGAGACCGCGATCGAACAGACCGACCGCCGCCGCGTCATCCGCCTGCCGCATCACATCAACGACCCGGAATTCGCCGCCGCCGCGGTGCGCGTCTTCAACGAGATCGCGCCCGCCTGACCGGATCATCCCTGGCTGACATTCCAGCCGCGTCCCCGCTCGCCGAACATCTCGTAACCATCGGCCGTCACCACCAGCGTGTCCTCAAGCTTGATGAAGCCGCGCTTGGGGTGCGACATGGTGGTCTCGACCGAAAGCACCATTCCGGCCTGCAGCGGACGTTCAGCGTCCACCCCCTCGTAAGCCACCGGATGATTGGTCATCAGGAACGGCGCCTCGTGCGAGATCAGGCCCATGCCATGCGCGAAAAAATCGTTGAACGCTGCGCTTGGCCCGGATTTCAGCACGGATTCGGCATGGGCGATCATTTCGGCGCCCATGGCGCCGGCCTTCACGCGCGAGAACGCGGCCTGCTGCACCGAATCGACCTCCGCCAGCAGATCCTCAAGTTCGCTGTCCGGCTCGCCGAGCACGCCCATCCGGCAAAGATCGCCGATGTAGCCGTGATAGTTGCCGCCTGAATCGATCGAAAGCACGTCGCCGCGACCCCACGCCTGTTGCGAGGAGGCGCGGTTGTGGCTGGCGCCCAGCGTCAGCAGGCAATAGTCGAAGACCAGCCCGCGGTTGGTTTCCTCGCGGCGCAGCGTCTCGACTATTTCCGCCTTGGTCGAGCCTTCGCGCGCCGCCGAAATGGTCGCCAGCATGGCGTCGGTGATGCCTTCCGACGCCTGGCGCAGCAATTGCAGTTCGGCCTGGGTCTTGACCGCCCGCATGCGCTCCATGGCGCCGGTCGCATCGACGAAGATCGCGTCCGGCAGGCGGTCGCGCAGCAATTCATAAGCGTCCACCGGAAGGAAGGCCGGCTCGATCCCGATGCGGGACCGTTCGGCGCCGCATTTGCGAACATGTTCGGCGACAAGCTCCGCAGCGTCCAGCGAGCCCCAGCAGGCGGTATGAACATTCGGCGTCCAGAAGGGATGGTTCTGGTGTTCCCCACCCTCCATCCGGTTGCCGACATAACAGGCGCGATCCGGCCTGCCCGCCTCATAGGCCACGAATGGCAGGTAGCGGCTATGCCCGATCGCGTCCATCGCCGCGAAGAAGATGAACTTGTAGCCGCCCATCAGATATTGAGCGTTGTGCTTGGAGGTTGCCAGCAGCAGATCGATGCCGGAATCGGCAAGGATCGAGTCCAGCCTCGCGACGTCGAATGGAACGCCAAGCCCGCCGGCGGCCTCAGATGCAATGTTCACGGTTATCCTCCTGCCAATCGCCGGAGGCGTTTCACGCCCCGGGCCCTCCCATCTGGTAGGACCAGATTGACACGGGCCAATCGCCGCGTCCAGTCTGCCGCGATAGCAACAATGCCCGGATCGCCGCTCCAATCCTTGGTAGCCATGGGTGAACAAACAAAAACGGCCCGGATCGCTCCGGGCCGTTTCAGTCAAATGGCAAGCCGTGATCAGTTGCCGTATTTCTCGATCAGCGCAGCGGCCTCGGCCACCAGCGCCTTGCCGTCCTTGCCCTTCGCGGTCATCTCGTCTTCCCAGGCCGCGATGATCGGCGTGGCGGCGTCTTTCCAGCGCTGGGTCTCGGCTTCGTCGAGAACAATGATGTTGTTCCCGAGCTTCTCGGCGATCGCCTTGCCTGCCTTGTCGCCCTCGTCCATGGCCCTGCCGAATGCGGCGGCAGCTTCCATGCCCGAATTGTCATCGATCACCTTCTTCAGGTCGTCCGGCAGCTTGTCATAGCTCGCCTGATTCATCGCCACCACGAAGGTCTGGGTATAGAGGCCGTTCTTGCCCGAGAA
>JAUIBM010000364.1 GCA_030428345.1 Alphaproteobacteria bacterium
CGATCAGCAGGCTGTCGCACTGGGTGAAGTTGCGGGCGTTCGTCGCTTTGCGATGGGCGGAAACCTGGCCGCGATAGGTGTTGTTGGAGCGGCCCGCCGAAATACCCTTGGAAATGATGCGGCTCGACGTGTTCTTGCCGAGATGGATCATCTTGGTGCCACTGTCGACCTGCTGCGCGCCGTTTGACACCGCGATGGAATAGAATTCGCCGCGTGAGTCATCGCCGCGCAGGATGCAGGACGGATATTTCCAGGTGATGGCGGAGCCGGTCTCGACCTGCGTCCAGGAAATCTTGGAGCGGGCGCCGCGGCAATCGCCGCGCTTGGTGACGAAATTGTAGATGCCGCCCTTGCCTTCCGCGTCGCCGGGATACCAGTTCTGCACGGTCGAATACTTGATCTCGGCGTCTTCCATCGCGATCAGTTCGACCACCGCGGCGTGAAGCTGGTTCTCGTCGCGCTGCGGCGCGGTGCAACCCTCCAGGTAAGAGACGTAGGAGCCCTTCTCGGCGATGATAAGCGTGCGCTCGAACTGGCCGGTGTTCTTCTCGTTGATGCGGAAATAGGTCGACAACTCCATCGGGCAGCGAACGCCCTCCGGCACGTAGACGAAGGAGCCGTCGGTGAAGACGGAGCAATTGAGCGTCGCGTAGTAATTGTCCGAGACGGGCACGACCGAACCCAGATATTTGCGCACCAGTTCGGGATGCTCGCGGATGGCTTCGGAAATGGCGCAGAAGATCACGCCGGCCTTGGCAAGTTCCTTCTTGAAGGTGGTGACGACGGAAACGGAATCGAACACGGCGTCGACCGCGACGCGGCCGGACTTGTAGACATTGTCGTCCGCCTCGTCATCCTCGCCCGAATCCTCGTTCCGCGCGTCGGCGAGCGCAGGCTCTCCCGGCTTGCGCACGCCGGCCAGGATTTCCTGCTCGCGCAGGGGAATTCCGAGCTTCTCATAGGTGCGCAGCAATTCCGGATCGACCTCGTCGAGCGATGCCGGACCTTCCTTCACCTTGGGCGAAGCGTAGTAATGAATGTCCTGGAAGTCGATCTTCGGGTAGTTGACCCGCGCCCAGTCCGGCTCGTCCATGGTCAGCCAGCGGCGATAAGCCGTCAGACGCCATTCCAGCATCCATTCCGGCTCGCCCTTCTTGGCCGAGATCATGGCGATCGTGTCTTCGCTCAGCCCCTTGGGCGCGACGTCGGATTCGATGTCGGTGGTGAAGCCGTATTTGTACTTCTCGACGTCAAGCTGACGCACAGCGTCGATTGTTTCCTGCACTGCAGGCATGGTGTTTCTCCATTCCATGCGGGTTCAAGGCCCGCCGATTGGCTAAAACGCGTCAGGCGGCGTCGACCCTTCGGGCCATCCGTCCGACTATGTCTTTCCAGGCGGCGAGAAACCGCCCGGCATTCTGGCTCGTGCTATCGGAGCCCAGGCTGATCCGCAAGGCCGACCCGGCAAGAGTCCCGCTCACGCCCATCGCCTCCAGCACGTGCGAAGCCCGTACCTTGCCCGATGAGCAGGCGGAACCGGAAGAAACCGCAATGCCCGCAAGGTCAAGCGAAATAAGCGCCGTCTCGGCCGATATGCCGGGCTGGGCAAAGCAAAGCGTGTTGGCCAGCCGCTCCGCCCTTGATCCGAAAATGACCGGCTCGGCCATGCCCGCCTCACGGGATATGGTGTCGATGCCGTCTTCAAGGAAGTCCCTTATCCGGGAAATACCCGACCAGCGGCCGGCGAGTTCCGGCAATTCGGCGATCGCCGCGCCGAATCCGGCGATGGCAGCGACATTCTCCGTGCCGGCGCGGTGGAAGTTCTCCTGCCCGCCGCCGCGCAACAGCGCAACCGGAGCAAGCGTGGCATCTCCGAGGATCAAGGCCCCGGCTCCCTGCGGTCCACCGATCTTGTGCGCGGAAACAATGACGAAATCGGCGCCGAGCTGAGCCGGGGCGACATCGAGACGCCCGAGACCCTGCACCGCGTCCACCATCAACATCGCCCCGTGGCGGCGCACGATTTCGCTCACCTTGCGGATGGGCTGGATGACGCCGGTCTCGTTGTTGGCCAGCATGATGGCGACCAGCGCGGGCCCTATCCCTGAATCCCCGGCCCGAAGCATTGCCTCGAGGGCCTGCAGATCGACAACGCCGTCTTGCGTAACAGGGATCGTTTCAACTGCCTCCGGCGCGAAGCGGCCGCCGGCCAGCACGCATGGATGCTCTATGGCGCTGACCAACAGACGCGAACAGCGCAATTCGCCGCCCGACCTGCGCATCACCGGCGACAGCGCCATCGCGGCCGCTTCCGTTGCGCCGGACGTGAACACCACCTGCTTGGGCGCAACGCCAGCATGGGTAGCCAACGCGGCGCGCGAGGCCTCGACATGCTTGCGCATCGCCCTGCCCTCGGCATGGGTCGAGGAGGGGTTACCGCGCAGCGCCATTACCTCGAGCATCGCCCGGCGCGCAGCATCGGTGAGCGGCGCGCTGGCGTTATAGTCGAGATAGAGGCGTTCGCCTTGCTTCATGTGCCTGATTCGTATCCCTGCAAGCCCTGCGATGGCGCTGCGAACGCAATTTTCTTGAAATCGGAACGCGCCATTGTCTATTTAGGCGCTTCCGCCGGCGAGACCACCATGCCGGCAAGAGCGTGGCGCCCGTACTTTTGAACGGTTCTAAACTGGATTGATACTGTCCGGTTTTGATCGGGTCAAGTCCGGGCGCGCGCCAAAGACGCCAGACTCGGCGCAAAAGGAGTTTTATATGCCCGAAGTGATCTTCAACGGCCCGGCAGGCAGGCTTGAGGGCCGATACCAGCCGTCGAAGGACAAGAACGCCCCAATCGCCCTGGTGCTGCATCCGCATCCGCATCCCAAGTTCGGCGGAACGATGAACAACAAGATCATCTACGATCTGTTCTACATGTTCGTCGAGCGCGGATTCACGACCGTCCGCTTCAATTTTCGCGGCGTCGGACGCAGCCAGGGCGAGTTCGATCATGGCATGGGCGAATTGTCCGACGCGGCGGCGGCGCTGGACTGGGTGCAGAGCCTGCATCCCGACGCGCGCGGCTGCTGGGTCGCGGGATTTTCGTTCGGCGCATGGATCGGCATGCAATTGCTGATGCGCCGTCCGGAGATAGAGGGCTTCATCTCCATCGCACCGCAGCCCAATGTCTATGATTTCGCGTTTCTTGCCCCCTGCCCGTCTTCCGGCCTGATCATCAATGGCGATGCGGACCGTGTCGCGCCCGCCAGCGATGTCGAGGGCCTGGTGAACCAGCTCAAGGCGCAGAAGGGTATCGTCATCACGCATGAGTTGGTGAGCGGTGCGAACCACTTCTTCACCGAGAACCATGACGAGCTGATCGAGCGGTGCAGCACCTATCTCGACAAGCGCCTGGGCAATATCGAAGGTGGCCAGGAAGAGACCATGCTGCTGAGGTAGCGATGTACCAGCCGCCGCACTTTGTCGAGGAACGCATCGACGTCCTGCACGCCCTCATCCGCGCCCATCCGCTCGGATTGCTGGTGTCCAATGGCGAGAACGGACCGGAGGCCAATCCGGTGCCGTTCCTGCTCGACGCCAAGGCCGGCGCGCGCGGCGTGCTCAAGGCGCATATCGCCCGGGCAAATTCCCAGTGGAAGCTGCTGGAACAGGCGCCGCAAACGCCGGTACTGGCGGTGTTCCAGGGACCGCAGGCCTATGTCTCGCCGTCGTGGTATGCGACCAAGGCGGAGACCGGCAAGGTGGTGCCCACCTGGAACTACGCGATCGTGCAGGTTCGCGGCCTCGTCACGGTGCATCACGATCCGGCATGGCTGGCGCAACAGGTGAGCGATCTGACCGAGGGGCACGAACGTTCGCAATCAGCGCCATGGACGGTGGCGGACGCCCCCGAACCGTATATCGCGGCGCAATTGCGCGGGATCGTCGGCCTGGAAATCGCCATCGGCGAAATCACCGGCAAGTGGAAGGTCAGCCAGAACCGGCATGCCGCGGATCGCTCCGGCGTCGAACAGGGCCTCGCCCTTGGCGCGCATGAGGACCAGCGCGCCATGGCCGGGCTGGTTCGCGACTACGGCTTTTCCGCGGAGGGATAGGCAATCTCCCCTCCCGTG
>JAUIBM010000365.1 GCA_030428345.1 Alphaproteobacteria bacterium
GGCCGGCTGCTCGCCAATTTCGTGCACAAGATCGTCGGCCTGCATTCGGACTGGACCATGGCCGCCTACCGCGCCGAGATGGTGCAGAAGATCAGGGACCAGGTCGGAAGCGAGCGCGTGCTCTGCGCCCTTTCCGGCGGCGTCGACAGCTCGGTCGCCGCCGTCCTGATCCACGAGGCGATCGGCGACCAGCTCACCTGCGTCTATGTCGATCACGGGCTGATGCGGCTGGGCGAGAGCGAGCAGGTGGTCGGCATGTTCCGCGACCATTTCAACATCCCGCTGGTGCATGTGGACGCCTCGGACCTGTTCATCGGCCAGTTGGAAGGCGAGGTCGAGCCGGAGAAGAAGCGCAAGATCATCGGCCGCCTGTTCATCGAGGTGTTCGAGGCCGAGGCGGGCAAGATCGCCGCCGACGGCAAGGGCGCGCCGGCCTTTCTCGCCCAGGGCACGCTCTATCCCGACGTCATCGAGAGCGTCTCCTTCTCGGGCGGGCCCTCGGTGACGATCAAGAGCCACCACAATGTCGGCGGCCTGCCCGAGCGCATGAACATGAAGCTGGTCGAGCCGCTGCGCGAGCTCTTCAAGGACGAGGTGCGCGCGCTGGGGCGCGAACTGGGCATTCCCGAGAGCTTCATCGCCCGCCATCCCTTTCCGGGGCCGGGCCTGGCCATCCGCCTGCCGGGCGGCGTCACGCGCGAGAAGCTGGACATCCTGCGCAAGGCCGACGCGATCTACATCGAAGAGATCAGGAAGGCCGGCCTTTACGACCACATCTGGCAGGCCTTCTCTGTGCTGCTGCCGGTGCAGACGGTCGGCGTGATGGGCGACGGGCGCACCTATGACCGGGTGCTGGCGCTCAGGGCCGTCACCTCGGTCGACGGCATGACCGCCGATTTCTACCCCTTCGACATGAACTTCCTCGGCCGCGCCGCCACCCGCATCATCAACGAGGTCAAGGGCGTCAACCGCGTCGTCTACGACGTCACGAGCAAGCCGCCCGGGACGATCGAGTGGGAATGATTCAGGCCGGCGTTCTTGCATGGGCCGGATCTTGCGTGAGGCGGCCCATTCCCCAGACAGATTTCAGGCGGGCCGCTCGAACTTCGAGCGGCCAGGTTCAGTCACTTTGCTAACGACACGGACGCCGTTCTTCGCTTCTGTTGTCTGACTTTCGAATTTCCTTGCTTTGAGTTTTGGCCCGATCACGATCTTTTGTCGGCCCATCCGCGCCTCGATCCGGATGCGCTGGTCATGGCCGCTGGATTTCCGCCGGCGATGCGGCGCATCTCATCTCGCCCTTTGCGGGCAAGGGCGCCAAACTCGCCATGCTTGGCGGCGCTGAACTGGACCAGCCGAAAGTCGATCACCCGGACGATAGGGAAGCCGCCCTGTCCGAATACGAAGCGGCGGTGTTCCCGCGCAGCCGCGAAATCGCGCGACTATCGGCCCACAACCTGAAGACGTTCCCCGGCGATGGCGCTCCGCAAAGCGTTGCGTATCTCTTCGCCCGGGCGTTCGCTGCCGGGGCTCACACCACGAGGATGGTCGAGCCGACCGTGCGCCGGCCTTCCAGGTCGGCATGGGCGTCCGCCGCTTCGCGCAAGGGGCGGGTGGCCGACACGTCGAGGCGGATCGATCCGTCAAGGATGCGGGCAAACAGGTCCGAGGACCGCTGAAGCAATTCGGTGCGTTCGGCGACATAGTCGAACAGGACCGGTCGGTTGGCCGAAAGCGAACCGGCGGCAAGGTCGGACAGCGCGAAACCGCGGATCATCCCCGAGGACTGGCCGAAATTGACGAACATGCCGCGCCGCCGCAGGCATTTCAGCGATCCGCGCCAGGTATCGGCGCCGACGCTGTCATAGACCGCGGCGCAGCCCTTCCCGCCGGTCAGGCGCGCCACTTCGCTCGCGAAGTCATCCGCCTTGTAGTCGATCACGCAGTCATAGCCGTGCTTCAGGGCGAGTTCGGCCTTCTGCCGGCCGCCCGCCGTTCCGATGGCGCGCGCGCCCAGCGCCTTGAGCCATTGGCCGAGGATCAGCCCGACGCCGCCGGCCGCTGCATGCACAAGCACCGTATCGCCCGGCTGCACGGCGTAGGAGGCCGTGACCAGATATTGCGCCGTCAGTCCCTTGAGCATCGCCCCGGCGATGGCGACAGGGTCGATGCCGGCCGGCAGGGCGACCAGGCGTTCGGCCGGAACGACGCGCCTTTCGCGATAGGCGCCATGCGGCATGACATAGGCGACCGCGTCGCCCGGCCGCAAGCCGGCGACTCCCGCGCCCACGGCCTCCACGATGCCCGACGCTTCCGCGCCGGGGATCATCGGCCCTTCCGGCCAGGGGTAAAGGCCGCTGCGATAATAGACGTCGATGAAATTGACGCCGATCGCCCGGTGCGCCACCAGCACCTCGCCGGGGCCGGGTTCCGGCGTGGCGAGGTCGGTCCATTGCATCGCGCCCGGACCGCCCGGCTCGCGCGCGACGAGAGCGCCGGCCATGGACTCAGCTCTCCACCAGGAAGGCCGCATCGACCGGCAATTGCATGGCTGTCACCAGATGGTTGGTCTGCGCCGCCAGGCCGATGATCGCCAGCAACTCGGCGTGCTGCGCCTCGCTCATCCCCTTGGCCTTCGCCGCGGCGGTGTGCGAATGGACGCAATAGGCGCAGCCATTGGCGGTCGACACGGCGATATAGATCATCTCCTGCACCACGGGCGGCAGGACGGTCTCGCCCGTCATCACCGCCTTCAGCGATTCCCAGGTGCGCTTCAGCGTCGCCGGATCATTGGCGAGGCCGCGCCAGAAATTGTTGATGAAATCGGATTTGCGCGTCGCGCGGATGTCGTCGAACACCGCCTTCACGGCGGGGATCGCATCGGCCTCGGCATCGCTCAGCATTCTTACGGTCGCCATTTCGTTCTTCCTTGCTTCAGGCCTTGGCCCAGTCCCAGTACAATTGGCGCGCCTTGCGGGCGATCGGCCCGAAGGGCAGTTCACGTCCGTCGAACCCGATCACCGGGACGACCTTGGATATATTGCCGCTCGAGAAGATCTCCTCCGCATTGCGGAAATCCTCGACCGACAGCGTCACCTCATGCACGCTCACGCCGGCCTCGCGCAGCAGGGCGATCACCCGCTGGCGGGTAATGCCGTTGAGAAAGGTGCCGTTCGGGACCGGGGTGAACACCTCGCCGCCGCGCGCCATGAAGACATTGGAGGTGGCAAGCTCGGCGACATTGCCGTTGGCGTCGCAGGTCAGCGCGTTGTGATAGCCCTTGGCCTGCGCCTCGCGCACCATGCGGGCATTGTTGGCGTAAAGGCACGCAGCCTTGGCGTTGACCGGCATGACCTCCATGGTGGGGCGGCGGAAGCGCGTCGTCGTGATGGTGAAGCCGGTCGGCGGAACCATCGGCATTTCCTCAAGGCACAGCGCGAAATCCGTCGATTCGGGCTTCGGCGGCAGCACGCCGGCATCGCTTTCCTCGGCCCAGTACATCGGCCGGATATAGACATCGGCGCCCGGTTCGAACTTCTTCAGGCCCTCGAAGGTCAGCGCCTCGATCGCCTCGCCCGAAAGCGTCGGCTCCAGCCCGAGCGCGCGGGCGCTGTCATTGACGCGGGCCGAATGGCGGTCGAGATCGGGGGCGACGCCCTCGAACAGGCGCGCGCCATCGAAGACGAGACTGCCCAGCCATGCGCCGTGCGAGGCGGCGCCCAGCACGCGCAGGTTTCCCTGGCGCCAGTCGCCGCGCCAGTAAGTCCAGATTGTCTTTTCCATTATTCCCTCCTGTCGTCCTGGTGGACGGCGGCCGCCCTAGTGGACGGCGGCGTACATGATCTTTTCTTCGCTCGCCTCGATCGGCGACAATTCCTCCACGATGCGCCCCTGCCGGCACACCAGAATGCGGTCGGACAGGTTCATGATCTCCGGCAGGTAGGAGGAGATCATCACCACCGCCAGACCCTGGTCGGCGAGCTGCTTGATGATCTGATGGATTTCGGCGATCGCCGCAACATCGACGCCGCGCGTGGGTTCGTCGAAGATCACCATGCGCGGCTTCTGCACCAGGCCCTTGCCGATCACCACCTTCTGCTGGTTGCCGCCGGAAAGCTCGACCACG
>JAUIBM010000366.1 GCA_030428345.1 Alphaproteobacteria bacterium
CCGGGCGCCCCGTGCTCGGCATCGCCGACGTGGTCATGCTCAACGACCCGCTCACCGGGCAGGGTTCCAACAACGCGAGCAAGTTCGCCTGGCACTATCTGCAGCGCATCCTGGAGCGCGGCGACCGGCCCTTCTTCTTGCTGGTCCACTACTACGACCCGCACTATCCGCATCGCGCCGAAGAGCCGTTCGCGAGCCGCTATCCCGACGGCTACGACGCCGAGATCGCCTACACCGATCAGGAGATCGGTCGCCTCGTGGCGCGGCTGAAGGACGAGGGGGTCTGGGACACGACGCTCGCGATTCTCACCAGCGACCACGGAGAAGGGCTCGGCGACCACGGCGAGCCGCAGGCTGTGGCCCATCAGGATGATGTCGCTCAGTTCATTGTCCACCAGAAAACTGACGATGGAATCGATCGCCTCGGCAAGTCCCGTCTGCCGGGGATCGCCCGGGGCATTGCCCTTGATCGTCGGACAATGGACCGTGTGACCTGCGGCGCGGATCGGTGCTGCAACATCTTCAAAGAGTTCGCCGGTGTGCCAGGCGCCATGGACAAGTACGTATGTGGACATCATTGTGCTCCTTCGTCCCCATCAACTATTATCGGGATCGTAGGCAAAGGTTCGGCGCTGCAAATGGCTCAGACTACGCAAACATGTGCTGAGGCTACACGCCCCGCGCTGCGTCGCTGGAGAACCGGCGCCGTCAAGCCCGCCGAGGCGTTCGACTATTATCGTGAAGCCATTTGCTCGGCCTTCATGCCGCTGCAGCCAGAACTGCCCTCTGCCCGGCGCCGGGGCTTTTCCGCCGAGGTCAACTCCTACCAGTTCGGCAATCGCACGCTGAACATCGTTTCGGGGAGTTCGCACCATGTGCGGCGCGGCCGCGCGGAAATTGGCTTGTCCCCGTTCGAGTGCCACTATTTCAACTTCCAGATCGAAGGGACCTGCCGGATCACCCAGCGCGGCCGTTCGATTGTCCTGCGGGCCGGCGATTTCGGCATGTTCGACGGAGCGACGCCCTTCACGGTGGAGCACGACGAGAATCCGGTCGTGAAGGTGGCTTCCCTGATGGTCGCCAAGGACGCGCTGCAGGAAATCAACGGCAGAGGGCTCAATGGCGACCCACAGGTCCTGTCGCTTCATCCGGCTTATGGCGCACTTGCCGCAGAAGCGGGAAGAACATTGGCGATGTCGGCCCAAGAGATGACGCCCGATGCCTTCGGCAGGCTTTCCGACATGGTGCTTTCCCTGTCCGCGCTGGGCAGTCAGGAAGGCCAATCCGGTCCCGCGCAACACATAAGGAGTCAGATCCAGTTCCGGCGTGTCACGGAGGTCGTCCGGCGCGATTGCCGAAATCCCGGTTTCGACCTTGCCGCCTGCGCGGAAAGGGTATCCCTCTCGAAGAGCTATATTCACCAGCTTTTCGCCATGCGCGGGGAGCGTTTCGGCGTTTTCCTGTTGAATACGCGTCTGGCGCTGGCGGCACAGGCGCTCGCAGATCCCGCTTGCGCCCGCTTGCCGGTCGCAACAATTGCGGTCGATTGCGGCTTCAAGGATTTGTCGCATTTCGGCCGGGCGTTCCGGGATCGTTACGGCGTGCCGCCCGGCGAATGGCGGGGGCAGGGCGCCCGGAAGCTTCCCCGGAGCTGACAGAGGCGGCAAAGCGGCTTGCAGCCAGTGCCCGCGTGCCCCATTCATGAGCATTCACTCATGGACATATATATACTTTGTGGATTGTCGCATGAATGGCTGGGCTTAAGCATGGGCTGTCGGTCGGCGGTCCAGTCTTCCGGCGCGATGCCTGGAAGAGGAATTCATGCAATCAGTCAGGTTGTTCATCGGCGGCGAATGGCGCAAGACGGCCGAAACGATGCCCGTCCACAATCCGGCGACCGGCGAGGTTGTCGCCAGCCTGGCCATTGCCGGGCGGGCTGAGCTTGAGGACGCCGTCTCCGCTGCGGCGGAGGGCTACAGAAAATGGCGCAACACCCCGCCTGCCGAACGCGCCCGCATCATGCTCAAGGCATCGGCATTGATGCGCGAACGCATGGAGCAGTTGGCGCGCTCGATCACGATCGAGAATGGAAAACCTCTTCACGAAGCGCGGCTGGAGGTGATCCGGGCATGCGAATTTTTCGAATGGGACGCGGGTGAAGCCGTCCGGCTTTATGGCCGCGTCATCCCCAGCGCGCCGGGCATCCGCTATATCGTGTTGCACGAGCCTGTCGGCCCGGTTGCCGCGTTCGCGCCCTGGAATTTTCCCGTCAGCCAGCCTGCGCGAAAGATCGCGGGCGCGATTGCGGCCGGCTGTTCGATCATTCTGAAATCCTCCGAGGACACGCCTTCCGGTGCAATACACATCGCTCGCGCGTTTGAGGATGCGGGCCTGCCTGCTGGCGTTCTCAATCTCGTCTATGGCGTGCCGAGCATGATCTCGGAATATCTCATCCCGCGCGATGAAATCCGCGCGGTCGCCTTTACAGGCTCGACCGCCGTCGGAAAGCACCTGACCGGCATCGCCGCTAAGCACATGAAGCCCGCCTTGATGGAACTGGGCGGCCACGCCCCCGTCATTGTGTGCGAGGACGCCGATCCGGAACTGGCCGGAAGGCTTTCGGCGATCCGCAAATATCGCAACGCCGGCCAGGTCTGCACCTCTCCGACGCGCTTCTTCGTTCATGAGAGACTGTTCAAACGCTTCAAGGCCGCCTTTGCCGAGACCGCGGCGAAGATCAGGGTCGGCGATGGTCTCGATCCGGAAACCAATATGGGTCCGGTCGCGCATGAGCGTCGGGTGACCGCGCTGCAGGATCTCGTCGACAATGCGCTTGCCTGTGGCGCACGCCCTGAATTCGGTGGCGCGAGGGCGAACCGTGTTGGCTGTTTCTTCGCACCGACGGCAATGAGCGAAGTGCCATATGAAGCGCGCGTCATGCGTGAGGAACCGTTCGGTCCCATCGCCGCCATCAATCCCGTTGCGTCGCTCGATGAGGCGATCGAGCGCGCCAACAGCCTGCCATTCGGGCTCGCGGCCTACGGTTTCACCCATTCGGCGGCGAACGCAGACCGGCTGATGAACGGACTGGAGGCCGGCAACATTTCGATCAACACGCTGGAGGCGTCGGTCGCAGAGACGCCGTTCGGCGGGGTGAAGGACAGCGGCCTCGGGCGCGAGGGCGGCGCCGAAGGATTGCACCACTACACCATCGTCAAGAACATCTCGCACAAGGTCGCCTTGTGATGGCGGAAGGTTCGATCGCGATGCCGAGGCGGCGACGGCCTCGTGGCAAGGCGAATTTCCAACAGACACGCTGACCTTGCGGCCGGAAGATTAAACGGCCCGGCTGGCGGGCACGACCTGAAGAAACGGGGGAATGATCATGACAAGCCGTCCGACGTCCGATGTCGATCTCTTCTCAATGGAAGTGCTGAGCGATCCCTATCCGGTCTATCGCGAACTGCGCAACGCCGGGCCGGCGGTCTGGCTGACGAAGTACGAGGTGTGGTGCATCTGTCGCTACGAGGATGTGCGCCGGGTCCTGGGCGACTATCGCACCTTCACGACGTCCAAGGGGGTGGCGATGGATCCCGCCGTCAACGAGGCGACATCCGGCCCGGGGCGGGCGAATTCCCTGACCAGCGACCCGCCGCTGCATGACGAGATCCGGCGCATCACCGGGGCGCCGCTCACCCCGCGCGCGCTGAAGGAGATCAAGGATCAGATCGAGACCACGGCGAAGGCGCTGGTGGACGATCTCTGCGAACGCAAGAATGTCGACGGCATGGTCGATATCGCGCATGTCCTGCCGCTATCGGTCGTGTCGGAACTGGTGGGCCTGCCGCCAAACGGCAAGGAGTCGATGCTGCGCTGGGCCGCGGCGACCTTCAACGCGATGGGGCCGATGAACGAACTCGGCTCGCAGGCGCTTCCGCATATCCGCGAACTGCATCAATTCTGCATCAATGAGGCCGTGCCCGGAAAGCTGAAGCCGGACGGTTGGGCTGATCGTCTGTACCAGGCGGCCGGGCGTGGGGAAATTCCGGTCGGGCAATGCCCCGGCATGATGCGCGAGTATATCGGCCCCAGCCTCGACACGACGATCTTCGCCACCGGCC
>JAUIBM010000367.1 GCA_030428345.1 Alphaproteobacteria bacterium
AGCCCGGCCCGCCGGTCACGCAGCTTCGGTAATAGACGTCGAGATCGTCCAGATGCCATTGCGAGCCCATGCCCTCGCGGGTCATCAGCGGCAGGCCGTTGATGATGATCCCCTGCGACAGCACCTGATCGCGCATGGTCACCACGTCGCGCCCGGCATTGTTCGGCCCGTCGCCGGAAATGTCGATCACCCGGCGCAGCCCGAGATAGGCGTTGGCTTTGATCGTCTCGGCGCCAAAGGCCAGCGCCTCGGCAATCGAGGTCCGGCGCAGTGCCGGGTTGAACGAGGTTTCCAGCGTCGCGGCAAAGGCGTCCAGATCCTCGCGGGTCTGCAACAGGGTCCAGTCGACGACGACCTCTTGGGTGCCCGCCCATTCGACATACGTCACGGCGACGCTTTGCAGCAGGCCCGACTGCACCGCCGCATAGACCGAGTCGGAGCGCAGCGCGGCGGCATAGCCCTGACGCTGGATGTCCAGTTCGTTCTCGGTCATCGAGCGCGAGACATCGACCATCAGAACCAGTTCGACATCGACTTCGATCGGGTCGGCCATGGCGGGCGCGGCCAGCCAGACGGCGGACAAAAGGGCAAGGGATCGCAGCATGATGGAATGGTCCGCCAACGCCTCGCCCCGGTCAAATCACAAACGCCTTATCCAAGGGCGCGCCCGGGCGGCTGGATGCGTTGTGCCGGGGCGGCGCACATGCCATACTGCGCGCCAATCAACAGACAAACCCGAGCATGCAGATGGCCGACGATCTTCTCGAAAACTACCGCAAGGCCTATGACAACACGATCGGCTTCGGCTCTCGACCGGCGCTCATCCTGATCGATTTCGCGCAGGCCTATTTCGATCCGCAGTGCGATCTCTATGCGGGCGTCGAAGATGCGCTTGCCTCTGCATTGCGGGTGCGCGAGGCCGCCCACGCCGCCGGCATTCCGGTCGTCCTGACCGAGGTGCGCTATTCGCCCGGAGGGGTCGATGGCGGACGCTTCTTCGAAAAGGCCAAGCCGCTCCGCGCCTTCGTCAAGGGCCAGCGCAGCGCGGAATTCGCGGACGGGCTGGTTCCGCGAGCCGACGAGATCATCGTCACCAAGCAATATCCGAGCGCGTTCTTCGGCACTTCGCTTGCTTCCACGCTCACCGCGATGGGCGTGGACAGCGTGATCCTGACCGGGTTGACGACATCGGGATGCGTGCGTGCTACCTGCGTCGATTCCATGTCCTGCGGCTTCACGACCAGCGTCGTTCGCGAGGCGTGCGGCGACCGCCATCCCGCGCCGCATGAGGCCAATCTCTTCGACATGCACGCCAAATATGCCGATGTCGTCGGCGAAGCGGAGGTGCTGGAATTTCTCGGTTCGCTCAAGGGCTGATCGCGCCGCAGCCGGTGTCGGCCCCGCCTCAGGCGATCTCGCCGCCGGTCGAGTGGCCGATCTTGCGGATGCAGTCCACCAGGATGGCTGCGCTTGGCGTCATCAGCCCCATCTTCCGCCGGTAGACCCTGAAGGCGCGGCGCCATTCCAGCTCGGCGACAGGCACGCGCGCCATTTCGCCGCGAGCGACCTCATCACCGACAAGCGGCTGCGGCAGCCAGCACAGCATGCGGTGGGAAATCGCCGCCGACTTGATGACCGGCACCGAGCGCGACACCAGGCACGGCGCCGCCGGTTCGATCCCCTGGTGATGAAACCGGCGTCGCCATTCGCGCATGACCGGCGTTCCCTCCGGCGGCAGGGCCCAGTCGAGCGGCGCGACATCGGCCAGCGTCGGGGCCGCGATACCATGGACCGGATGGTCGGCAGCCGCAAAGACCGAGGCCAGATCGTGAAAGGTGTCGGGCGTCGCCAGGGCGATCTCGTCGTCGCCATAGGGTTCCGGCGAAACCGCCAGGTCGATGTCGCCCTGCTTCAGGCTGTCGAGCAAGCGATCCTCCAGTTCCTCGACGATGTGGAACTGCACGTCACGGTGCTCGCGGCGCATCAGGCCGATTGCGGAAAGGATGAACCCGCCGACAAGGCTGGCGACGCCACCGACGCGCACCACGCCGCGGCTTGCACCGCGCATCTGGCGGATCAGATCGCCCGCATTGGCCGATTCCGACACCATCAATTCGGCATAGGGCAGCAGCGCCTTGCCATAGATCGTGGGGACGACGCCGCGGGTGGTCCGCTCGAACAGCGGCGCACCATAGCTGTCCTCCAGCCGCTTCAGCATACGCGTCACGGCGGGCTGGGTGAGATTCAGCGCCACCGCCGCGCGGCCGAGGCTGCCACTGCGGGCGCATTCAAGCAGGATGGTGGCGGAGCGCAAATCCAGGGTCATGCATCAATGTAATGGCTTTGCGGCAAATCGGCAATTCACGGATGGGGTGCAATATGCCAATAATCGTTCCGGATTGAGTGTGCCGTGTACGAGTTGCGTGCTCAAGGGAGAGTGTCATGAACCGAATGTCGCTGGATTTGCAGTCCAGCAATGCGCTGCGCGTATCCAGCGTCAGCGAGGTGGTGTTCGACTTCCTGCGCCAGCAGGGTATTTCAAAGATCTTCGGCAATCCGGGCTCGACCGAATTGCCCATGTTCGTCAGCCTGCCGCAGGATTTCTCCTATGTTCTCGGCTTGCAGGAATCGATCGTCGTCGCCATGGCGGACGCGCACGCCCAGATCACGGGCCAGGCAAGTTTCGTCAATCTGCACTCCGCCGCGGGCCTTGGTCACGCGATGGGCAATGTCTACACGGCGTTCCGTAACCGCGCGCCGCTGGTGATCACCGCCGGCCAGCAGAACCGCTCGATGCTGCCGCTCGATCCCTTCCTGTTCGCGGAAAGCCCGACCGAATTTCCCAAGCCCTATGTCAAATGGGCGTGCGAGCCGGCTCGCGCCGAGGATGTGCCGGCGGCGATTGCCCGCGCCTACTATACCGCCATGCAGGCGCCACGCGGGCCGGTTCTGGTTTCCGTGCCGCTGGGCGACTGGTCGGCGATAGCGCCCGCCGTTCCGCCGCGCGACGTCTCGACGACGCTAGGCTGCGATCCGGTGGCGATGGAGCGGCTGGCTGCCAGGCTGAACGAAGCGCGCGAGCCCGTGCTGGTGGTCGGCGCGGGCGTCGACATTGACGGCGGCTGGGACAGCACGGTGCGGCTCGCCGAGGCCCTGCAGGCGAAGGTATGGGCCAGCCCGATGTCCTCGCGCTGCAGCTTTCCCGAGCGCCATCCGCTGTTCGCGGGCTTCCTGCCGGCGAGCCAGCCCGGCCTTGCCGATTGCCTTTCCGGAGCCGATCTGGTGCTGGTTCTGGGCGCTCCGGTCTTCACCTACCATTTTTCCGGCGGCGACACCCATCTGCCGGCCGGCGCGGAACTCTGGATGATCGGCGACGACGCGCGGCAACTTGCCGGCGCGGCGGTCGGCTCCGCCATCCAGTCGAACATCCGCCTGGCGAACGAAACCCTGCTGGAGAGGGTGCGTTCGCGCCCGGCGCGCACGGACGTTCCCGCCCGCAAGATTGCGACGGTCGCCCAGCCGCGCGGGATTACCCCGGCATTCTTCTATCAGACGCTTGCCGAATTGCGCTCGCCTGACAGCATCGTGGTCGAGGAAGCGCCTTCGGCGCGGCCGGCACTGCACCGGCATTTCCCGATCGAGCGGTCGGGCGGCTTTCTGGCGACGGCAAGCGGCGGCCTCGGATACGGATTGCCGGCGGCGGTCGGCGTCGCCCTGACCCGGCCGGACAAGCCGGTGATTGCGGTCATCGGCGATGGCTCGAGCCTCTATTCGATCCAGGCGCTTTGGTCGGCCGCCGAATACGACGCCGATATCCTGTTCATCATCCTGAACAATCAGGGCTATGGGGTCCTGCGCAACATCGCGCTGAAGAGCGGCGCCGACAGGATCTCGGGCGTCGATATCAAGCATCTCGATTTCGTTGCGATCACCGAGGCGCAGGGCTGCCGGGCGTCGCGCTGCACAACAAGCCAGGAATTGCGGACCTCGCTTCAGTCGCTGCTCGCCCAGAAGGGGCCGCGTCTGCTGGAGGTCATGATGCAGGAGGAGGAAACAGCCATGAACGTAATGACGCCTACCAACAAGATCCTGAAGTCGCCCGACAGGATCT
>JAUIBM010000368.1 GCA_030428345.1 Alphaproteobacteria bacterium
TGCGTCCACCGGGCAGGCTTCCTGACAGAAGCCGCAATAAATGCATTTCACCATGTCGATGTCGTAGCGCACGGTGCGCCGGGTGCCGTCATTGCGGCGCGGTCCCGCCTCGATGGTGATGGCCTGCGCCGGGCAGATCGCCTCGCACAGCTTGCAGGCAATGCAGCGCTCCTCGCCATTGGGATAGCGCCGCAAAGCATGCTCGCCCCGGAAACGCGGCGAAACCGGCCCCTTCTCGAACGGATAGTTGAGCGTTGCCTTCGGCGCGAAGAAATAGCGCATCGACAGGAAGAACGCGCTGACGAATTCCAGTAGCAGCAGCGACTTTGCGGCCTGTGCGATCGTGCTCATCGGATGTCTCCAATCATGCAGCCCACCCCGTGATCTGCAGCACCGTGGCCACCACGAAGACCATGAACAGGGAAATCGGCAGGAAAACCTTCCAGCCCAGCCGCATCAACTGGTCGTAGCGATAACGCGGCACGAACGCCTTCACCATCGCGAACATGAAGAAGACCATGCAGGCTTTCAGCACGAACCAGATGACGCCCGGGACCAGGTGAAGGGCGCGAAATCGAATGGCGGCAGCCATCCCCCGAGGAACAGGATTGTCGTGAGCGCGCACATCAGCGTGATGGCGGCGTATTCCCCGAGCATGAACATCATGTAGGGCGTCGAGCCATATTCGACCATGAACCCGGCGACGAGTTCGGATTCCGCTTCGGGAAGGTCGAAGGGCGGCCGGTTGGTCTCGGCCAGCGCCGAAATGAAGAAGATGACAAACATCGGGAACAGCGAGAGCCAATGCCAGTCGAGGAAGCTACCCGGCAGGCCGAGCATGGTTCCCAGCCCGTGATTCTGGCTCAGCACGATGTCGGTCAGATTGAGCGAACCCACGCACAGCAGCACCGTGATGATGACGAAGCCGATGGATACCTCGTAGGAAACCATCTGCGCGGCCGAGCGCAACGCGCCGAGAAACGCATATTTCGAATTCGACGCCCATCCGCCCATGATCACGCCGTAGACCTCGAGCGAGGAAATCGCCAGGATGTAAAGGACGCCGATATTGATGTTGGCGATCACCCAGTTCTCGCTGACCGGGACGACTGCCCAGGTCGCCAGCGCCAGCGTGACGGACACCAGCGGCGCCAGCAGAAACACCGTCTTGGACGCCGAAGCCGGGATGATCGGCTCCTTCAGCACGAATTTGAGAAGGTCGGCAAAGGACTGCAGCAGGCCCCAGGGGCCGACGACATTGGGTCCGCGCCGCAATTGCACCGCCGCCCAGATCTTGCGGTCGGCATAGAGTACATAGGCGATAAAGATCAGCAGCGCCACGAGCAGCAGCAAGCTCTGGCCAATCATGATGGCGCCGGGGATGACGTAGTCGCTGATGAAGACGTTCATGTCGGATTTCCCCGGCAGGCGGAGGCCAAGAATGCTGCTGCGGCGTCCATCGATTGACGCATGGCGGCGGCACGAGAGTCGCGCCCCCTTTTAACCCCGGACGACAGGAATTCAACGCCGAAGCGCGGCGAATTTGACCGCAATTCGTCTCTTCCCGGCTGTGATGCGGCTATGTCACGCACCGCCGTCACTCCGCCGCCTGGCGCATCGCGCCCGAATGAAGCGCCGAACACTCCGCCATTACGGCGGAAGCGCGCGCGATCGGATTGGTCAGGTAGAAGTCGCCGAACGGGCTGACGAACGCATCATTGCCCGGATCGCCGCCGATCGAGGCGAGTTGAGCGATCGCGGTCTGGTCGCCGGTCGCGATTTCATCCAGCAGCGCCAGATGCGGATGTTCCGCAATGAGGGCGTCGCGCAGTTGCGAGAGGCTGTCGAAAGGCAGGGTCTTGCCCAGGACCGCCGACAATGCGCGCATGATCGCCCAGTCTTCCTTGGCGTCGCCCGGCGCGAACACTGCGCGAGAGGCCATCTGCACGCGCCCCTCCGTATTCACGTAAAGGCCCGACTTCTCGGAATAGGCGCTCCCCGGAAGAATCACGTCCGCGCGGTGCGCGCCGCGGTCGCCATGGGTGCCGATATAGACCACGAAGCCGGAAACGGCCGAAAGGTCCAGTTCATCGGCGCCAAGCAGGAAGAGCAGCTGGGATTCGTCGAGCATGGCCGCCGTGGCCAGCCCGCCCTCGCCCGGCACGAAGCCGATGTCCAGCCCGCCCACCCGCGCAGCGGCGGTGTGCAGGACGCTGAAGCCGTTCCATTCATCGCTCACCGCGCCGCAGCCTTGCGCCAGGCTTGCCGCCTGCGACAGGATCGCAGCGCCGTCGGGCCGGTTTAGCGCGCCCTGCCCGACCAGGATCAGCGGGCGCTCGGCCTTGGCGAGGATGTCGGCGAAGTCACCCTTTCCGGAAATCAGGTCGGCCAAAGCTTGCGGGCCTTCGCCGAGATGCGTGTAGTCGTAACGCAAATCGGCTTTCTCGCCGATCACTGCGATCGGGTAGTTGCCGGCCCGGAAGCGCTTTCGGATACGCGCATTGAGAACCGAAGCCTCGAACCGGGGATTGGAACCGACGATGACCAGCGCGTCTGACGCCTCGATCCCGTCAATGGTCGCATTGAACAGATAGCCCGCCCTGCCATTCGCCGGATCGAGCGGGCTGTTGGGCTCGCGGCAATCCAGATTGGGCGAACCGAGCGCCGCCATCAGCTGCTTCAGCGCATACATGTCCTCGACGGCGGCAAGATCGCCGGCGATGGCGCCGATCTTTTCGGGCGCAGTCGTCTTCACCTTCGCCGCGATCGCGGCGAAAGCCTCGCCCCAACTCGCCGGATGCAGCTTGCCGGCCTTGCGAACATAGGGCCGGTCGAGACGCTGGACGGCAAGTCCGTCCCAGACGAAGCGGCTCTTGTCGGAAATCCACTCCTCGTTCACCGATTCGTTGAGGCGCGGCAGGATCCGCATGACAGCGCGGCCGCGCGCGTCGACGCGGATGTTCGATCCGACCGCATCCATGACGTCGATGGATTCAGTCTTGGTGAGCTCCCACGGCCGCGCGCGATCCTGATAGGGGCGCGAGGTCAGTGCCCCAACCGGGCACAGATCGATCACATTGCCTTGCAATTCAGAGGTCATCGCCTGTTCGAGATAGGTGGTGATCTCCGCATCCTCTCCCCGGCCGATCAGGCCGAGTTCGGAAATGCCGGCAACCTCGGTCGTGAAGCGCACACAGCGCGTGCAGTGGATGCAGCGCGTCATCTTGGTGCGGACCAGCGGCCCGATATACTTGTCTTCGACCGCCCGCTTGTTCTCGTGGTAGCGGTTCTTGTCGATCCCGTAGGCCATCGCCTGGTCCTGCAGGTCGCATTCGCCGCCTTGGTCGCAGATCGGGCAATCCAGCGGATGGTTGATGAGCAGGAACTCCATCACCCCTTCGCGCGCCTTCTTCACCATCGGCGACTTGGTCATGACGACCGGCGGCTCGCCATTGGGGCCGGGACGCAAATCGCGAACGCCCATCGCGCAGGAAGCCTGCGGCTTGGGCGGTCCGCCCTTCACTTCGACCAGGCACATGCGGCAATTTCCGGCGATCGATAGCCGCTCGTGATAGCAGAAGCGCGGGATCTCGGCGCCGGCCGCCTCGCACGCCTGCAACAGCGTGTAGTGATCGGGAACCTCGACCTCGTTATCGTCTACGATCAGCTTGGTCATGCCCTGCTCGCCTCGTTATCGTTCCACAAGGCGAGCATGTCGCTCACCGAGATTCCATCGATCGTCATGCCTTCGATCCCGCAGCCGTTCAGCGCCGCGCCGGCGAGGTTGGCCTTGTCGATCCTGAGTCCCGCCAGATTGACGTTGCGGACCGTCCAGCCCGTCATGTTCAGATTGTCAAAATGGCAGCCGGACAGATTCACATCGTGATATCTGCCGCCGGACAGGTTGGTGTTCTCGAAGCGGCAGCCCGACAGATTGACGTCGTCGAAGTCGGACCCGGAAAGGTCGCTGCGCCTCACTGTGATGCGATGCTTTTCGTCATCGATTTTCATCCGCCCTACTCCGCCGCCACCATGAGCGGTTCCTGGCGATGCGAATTGCGCGTGAACTCGTCGATGCGACGCTCGATCTCCGGCCGGAAATGCCGGA
>JAUIBM010000369.1 GCA_030428345.1 Alphaproteobacteria bacterium
CCCGCTTGATCGTGCCGCTGCCGGACCATGCCAGCCCGGTGATCACCAAGGGTCCCGGCCCGTGCGTCACCGGCGCCTGCGGGCTTGGACTGGTGATCACGGATTTGACGTCCATCAGGAATGTGTGGCGGCGCGCCGTGCCGTCCGCGAGCAGGTCGGTGTATTTCGAGGTTTCCTCGCGCTGCTCCCACGGCATGTCGCCCACTTCCAGGCGTCGCAGCCATTTGACCCACATATTGCCTTCCCAGCCGGGAACGCACAGGCGCAACGGGTAGCCCTGCTCGGGGCGCAGCGCCTCACCGTTCATGGCAAAGGCGACAAGGCAGTCGTCCATCGCCTTTTCCAGCGGGATCGAGCGCGTCATGGCGGAAGCGTCCGCGCCCTCGGCCAGCACCCACTTGCCGGCTGTCTTGACGCCCGCTTCCTGCAAGAGCAGCTTCAAGGGCACGCCGGTATACATCACGCAGTGCACCATTCCATGGGTGAACTGGCCTCCGTTGAGCTGCGATCCCTTCCATTCCATGCCGCTATTGGCCGCGCATTCCAGGAAATACACCCGGTTCTCGCGCGGGAACCGGCGGATGTCCGCCATGGTGAAGACCAGCGGCGTGTCGACCAGGCCGTTGATCATCAGGCGATGGCTTGCCGGGTCTATCACCGCCACGCCGCCATGGTGACGCTCGAAGCACAGGCCGTTCGGCGTGATGATGCCGTCAAGCGCGTGAAGCGGCGTGAAGTTGACCGAGGACACCGGGTCGGCGGTCAGCCAGGGCACATTGCGGCGAACCACATCGGCTTCGAATTCCGACGGCTTGCCGTAGGGGGCGGCGTCGACGCCATCACCCAGATCGCGGTTCCAGTCCTGTATCTCGGTAATCAGCGGATCGCCGGAGGCCCGCGCCGCGCCCGCTGTCGCCACGATCGAGGCCCCGCCGGCAAACCCTGCCTTGAGCAGGCTGCGGCGGGTCGGATTGGCATTGCCGGTGCGTTTGCCCTGTGAAGTCTTCATTCGCTCCTCCAGATCTCAGAGGTGGATGTTCGGCTGCTTGAATCGGTATCGCGCAGCAGTTCCGGCCGCCGCGCCAGGCGCCGCCGCATTCAGAAAACCACCTTCACGCTGCGGTTCTCCTCGATCGAGACGACCGGGTGTTCCTTGAGATAGTTCTCGACCACATCCCAGATCGGCGGACCCTCAGTGCCCTCATTGACGGAGGCCCAGCCGGCGACGGCATATTCCTTAGCCGGCTCAATCGCCTCGCCGGTCTTGAGCAGGGTCATCCCGGAAATGCGCGATCCCATCGCGGCATTGACGTCGATCGCGTAGCCCATGCCGCCAATGCGGACCATGTCGCCGCCCTGCTGGTAATAGGGATCGGTGTTGAACAAATTGTCGGCGACATCCTCGATGATGTCCTTGATCAATTGCCCGCTCATCATCGAGCGATAGGCCTGCGGATAGGTCATCGCCGTGGCGTTGTGCAGGTCTTCCAGCGTTATTGCCTGGTCGGGGATCAGGGATGTGCCCCAGCGGAAACCCGGCGACAGCGCAATATCGGCGTCGCGCCCGTCCATCAGCGCCTGGCAGATCAGGTCGTCGAAGGTGCCGTTGAAATTGCCGCGCCGGTAAAGCAGCGATTGGGTGCGTCCGAGTTCGCGCTTCAGATCGGCCTCGTAGGGCGCGCGCACCTTGTCGATCAGGGCCGACATCTCCGCGTCGGGAGTGATCACGTCCGAGAAGATCGGGATCAGCCGGAAGCGGTAGCCCTGCACCTTGCCGCCCCGCACGTCGAGATCGAGCCGGGAGACGAATTTGCCGTTGGAGCCGGAGGCGATCACCAAAGTGTCGTTGACGATGACCGGATCGGGCAAGGCGTCATGCGTGTGTCCGGTCAGGATCACGTCGATGCCGCCGACCCGCGAGGCGAGCTTGCGGTCGACGTCGAAGCCGTTATGCGACAGCAGCACCACGACATCGGCGCCCTCCTCGCGCGCCGCCGCGACATTCTTGACGACCTCCTCCTCGCGAATGCCGAAGGACCAGTCCGGGAACATCCAGCGCGGATTGGCGATCGGCGTATAGGGGAAGGCCTGCCCGATCACGGCCACCCGCACGCCGCCCTTGTCGAACATGCGATAGGCCTCGAAGGCCGGCTCGTTCCACTCCGAATCGTAGATATTGCCGCCCAGGAACGGAAACGGCAGCCCTTCCACGAGTTCCTTCACCCGCTCGGCGCCATAGGTGAATTCCCAATGGCCGGTCATCGCTTCCGGACCCAGCAGGTTCATCACCTCGACCATGTCGGCGCCCAGGGTCTGCTGTGCCGTATAAGACCCCTGCCATGTGTCGCCGCCATCCAGCAGCAGCACATTGTCCTCGCCGCGCTCGGCGCGAATGCGCTTGATGACGGTCGCCACGCGGTCGAGCCCGCCCATCCTGCCGAAGGTTCTGGCCAGGTCCACGAAGTCCTGCGAGGTCAGCGCATAGGCATGCGGCGTTCCCGGCTCGATGTTGTAGAGCTTGAGAAAGTCGGCGCCGGTGACATGCGGCGGCAGCCCTCTCGCCTCGCCGACGCCCAGATTGATCGAGGGCTCGCGGAAGTACAGCGGTTTGAGCTGGGCGTGAATGTCGGTGATGTGGACGAGGCTCAGATTGCCGAAGGCCTCGAACGATAGAAGATCGTCCTCCCCCAGCGCCTGGCGGGCGGCGGCGCGCGCCCAGTTTCCCGAAAGACCGGGAGCGACGATGGCGGAGAGCGCCGCGGTCGCCATGAGAAATTCACGTCTGGAAAACATCAGATCACTCTCCGAGCGCAGAAACGGGGTGCGCGGCACTACCCCGCGCATCGCCTCTTCAGGAACGGCTGTGCGGCGAACCGCCTTGCCGCGATACGGCCGCCGCTACTGGCGGACCGCCGGCGTCTCGACGGAAAGGCCCGTACCACGCCAGGTGACGTAGACTTCGAGCGCCATCAACTCGTCCGAAAACGCCTTGGGGACTTCCGCGCGGGTGTCGCGGATACAGCCGCGGAAGCGGTTCTGGACCGAGGTCATGCCGCTCTTGAGCCGGTAGAGCGGAAATCCGTTGATCTGGCCCTGGCTGAGATGGTCGGCGCGAATGTGCTTGCCCATGCTCACCTCATGGCAGCTTGCGCAGGAAAGGTTCAGCTGTCCGGTGCGGGTGTAATAGAGCTCCTTGCCCTTGTCCCACCACTGCTGCATCTCGCCCTGCGAAAGGTCAATCGAGACGGGCTCGCCTTGCGATTGGTATTTGACATAGGCGGTCAGCGGCACCTGTCCGCCCTTGTCGAAGGCGTAGGGCTCGGCTCCCATCTTCTCCGAGCGGCACTTGTTGATCATCAGTTCGATGTCGATAGGCCGCTTGGAATCTGCGTCCCATTTCGGGTACTTCGCCCCGACGCCTGCCATGGACTGCGCCGCATCGCCATGGCAGGACGCGCAGGACTTTCCGGCCGTGCCTTCCACCGTATTCCAGATCGTCTCGCCCTCCTCCACGGCGAGCATTCCCGGATTTTCGATGGAGTCGATCTCAAGCGCCCGGGTTTCCGGCTCGCGGAACAGCCACCCCGACAGAACTTCGTCGAACGGATGGCCTTCCGGCGCCTTCGCCCGCGAGATCATCGGCTTGCCGTCGATGACCAGCGCCTCGTCCACCGGATCGGCATTGGCGGCCGTACCCAGGCAAACGGAGCCCAGGGCCACGGCGAGCGTCGTGGCGAGAATTGATACCTTCACGGCGTTCCCTCCCAAGAACGGGCCGGCGGACAGCCCCACCGGCCTTTGAAATCACTTCACTTCGATCTTCTGCTCGGCGTCGTAGACAGACCCGTCGTCATCGGTCCAGGTGAACTTGAACGTGCCGCTCTCGTTCACCTTTGCGGTGAACTCGAAATACGGGTTGGCCGAAATTGCCGGCTCCAGGTCGCAGGCGAAGACGGGCTGGCCGTTGAATTCGCAGGTGAACTTGTTGATGATCTGGCGCGGGATCGCCTTGCCGTCCTTGTCCTTGCGCTGGCCGGACTCCATCTCGTGACTGATCAGCGTCTTGATGGTGATCACCTCGCCGGCCGAAGCCGACTTGGGAACCTT
>JAUIBM010000370.1 GCA_030428345.1 Alphaproteobacteria bacterium
CCATAGGCTTGGCTGTCCAGGTTCCGCTCTTTCAGGATCTCGGACGTGTGCTCGGCGAATTTCGGCGGCGCCAGGCGATAGCTCGCCGGGGTCCGCGACAGCTTTATGGGGCTTCCCGTGCCGCGATAGTCGCCGATGTCGACGATCATCTCCCGATGCAGCGTGTGCGGGGCGTTGGCGACCTGCTCGATGTTGCGGACCGCGCCGCACGGGACGCCGGCCTTGATTAGCGCATCGGCGATGGTCTCGCAGTCATGCGCCTGGAGCGTGTCTTCCAGTTCGACCTTGAGCGCGTCGCGGTTCATGTTGCGCGTTCGGTTGTCGACGAAGCGGGGGTCATGCGGCAGGTCGGGCCGTCCGATCATGGTGCAAAGCGTTTCGAACTGCCGGTTGTTGCCGACAGCCAGAAAGAGGGCGTCCGTTGCGGTGGCGAATGTATCGTAGGGGCAAATGTTCGGATGGGCGTTGCCGGACGGCTCCGCGATCTTTCCCGACAGATAGTAATTGGGCAGATGCGGGTGCAGCAGCGACACCCCGCAATCATAAAGGGCGGTTTCGACGAACTGGCCCTTGCCGCTGGTATTGCGTTCATTCACAGCCATCAGAATGCCGATGACGGCATTGAGGCCGGTCACCATATCGACAATCGGCAGGCCAACGCGGATCGGCTCGCGATCCAGTTCGCCATTCACGCTCATGATGCCGCAGGAAGCCTGGATCGCCGCGTCATAGCCGGGAAGTCCGCCGAGCGGGCCGTCCGCGCCAAAACCGGACACCCGGCAATGAATCAGACGCGGGAACCGGCTGGACAATTCCTCATGTCCGATGCACCAGCGCTCCAGCGTCCCGGTCTTGAAATTCTCGATGAAGACATCGGCGTCTTCCAGCAGGTGAAGCAGCAATTCGCGCCCCGCGGGCTGGGCCATGTCCAGCGCCATGCCGCGCTTGTTGCGGTTCAACCCGAGGAAATAACTCGCCGTCTCATCCTGAAACGGGGGGCCCCAGCCGCGTGTCTCGTCGCCCGCCGGCGGCTCGATCTTGATCACGTCCGCGCCATGGTCGGCGAGAACCTGTCCTGCATAGGGTCCGCCGAGAACGCGGCTTGCGTCGATCACCTTGAGATTGGCGAGGGATCCGAATTGCGGCATGTGTTGATTTCCAGTCATCGGGCTGTGGCGCGCCGCAACTCGGCGGCAAATTCCGGATAGGTTTCTTCAAGTTCGTCGAGCACCCGGCCCCGCAGCAATTCGAGCGTCGCCGTGTCCGGCAGGGCGGTCGTGGCGGGATGCTCGCCATGCTCGAAAGCGAATTCAGTCGATTCGAGAATGTCGGCAAGGCCGAAGCCGGGGTGGGTGCTTTCCAGCGTAAATCCTGGCCGGGACTTGTCAAAGCTGAACAGGCCCTTGCCGGTGAGCAATGCATAGGGACCACCGGGGCGATAAACGCCCTCATCGCTGGCGCCGGGCGCGCTGATGAAGTCTACCTTGTCGACGAAAACGCGGGAAGTATGCTCCTCGCGGAACAGGATCACCCGCGGAACGACGAAATACAGATAGGCTGCCCCGAACGATCCGGGCCAGCGCACGCTGGTTTGCGGATAGTCGCCGACGCCGACCAGATTGACATTGCCGCGCCCGTCGATCTGGCCGCCGCCCAGGAAAAATGCGTCGATGCGGCCCTGGCCGGCGCAGTCGAAGAGTTCGGCCGAGCCATTGGTGAAGAAGTTGTGCTCGAGCGAGCCGAGGATGGAAATGCGCACCGGCCGCGCGTCCTGGCGCTCCTTGAGCGCCCTGAGCAGCATGGCGCCTGCGGCCGGGATGGGCGAGGATGCTCCGACGGCCACGTGACGGACGCCGTCGAGCAGGCGCGCAATCGTGCAGATCAGCACTTCCCTGGGATGAATGTCGCTCATGACGCCGATTCCGGCTGCGATCTGCGCATGTAGTTTGCGAATCCTTCGTCGGTGCGCGCCGCGGCCGCGTAACGCATGATTTCCGCCGTGTCGGTAGGGTATTCGCCCCAAAGCCCGTAGGGCCACGCTCCCTTGGGCGCCACGGCAATTTCGCTGACATAAAGGGCTGGCAAGACGCCGGCGGCAGTTATCTCGTCGCGCAACAGGCTTTCCTCGACAATGCGCTCGACGGTGACCAGCGTCGTCTTCGAGGCATAGGCCATGGCCGCCAGTTCGCGGCGGCGTCCGATCCATACATTGCCGTTCCGGTCGGCCATCGGCGCGTGAAAAACGGCAACATCCGGCTTGATCGCCGGGATCAGGACGATCGGGTCGCCGGTCGGCTCGAACGGGTTGTCGATCACCCGCCAGTCGTCGCGGTAGCGCAGGACGTCCGTGCCGATCAGTCCGCGCATCGGCATGAAGGGGCTGCCCTTCTGCGCGGCCATCAATCCGGCATGGATGGCGGGGCAGGTGGCGTCGCGAAGTTCGATCGCGCCGTCCTTCACCGCCTTGTTGAAGCGCGGCGCGCCGCCCGCCTCGCCCAGCGTGACGGCGCTAGTCTCAACCATGCGCACCAGGCCCGACCCGATCAACTGGTCGACCTGAAGGCCGCCAGTCGGCACGCAGACCAGATGAAGATCGCCAGCTCCATGTTCGATCATCGGACGGGTCATTGCCATCGAAACGCCGGCATAATCGACCGGCAGCGCAATGCGCATGCCCGGCTCGATATGCTTCGCCAAGGCGCGAAGGCCGCTCATTTCAGTTCCTCCCAATGCGCCGCCGCTGCCGGGCGCAATCGTCATGCTGCGTGTTGCCTGCCGCAGTCCGGTTCGCCTCGAAGGGGCTGGCCGGATGATTTCGATCTGTTCCATATTATAGAACATAATTCTGAAATCAGAATATTCGGAAGGCCTCAATTCTGTCAATCGCCTTTTCGGCGGTCCGCGCCGCGTCATGCCGCCCCTCACTCCCGACGCCCGAGGGGCTATTGCCGCCACATGGATGAGGGGTGCTTGACAAGCTGAAAACCGGGAATAATTATGATTACAGAATGCTGTTCTATATTGTAGAACGCCGGGAGGATTGCAATGGTTGACGGAGCGGCTTGGCGCGAAGAGCGCCGGCAGAGTGCGGGCGAGGCAGGCGGCGCAAACGGAGCGGCGGGCATCGGCAGCAGCATCAAGGTCGCCGAAGTGACCAAGTCCTATGGTTCGTTCAAGGCGGCCGACGAAATCAGCCTCGATATCGAGCCGGGCGAGTTCGTCACGCTTCTCGGGCCGTCGGGAAGCGGCAAGACGACGCTGCTCAATCTCGTGGCCGGCTTCCAGAAGCTGGATAGCGGCGAGATCCTGGTTGACGGAAAACCCATCCACCGCGTCCCGACCCACAAGCGCGGGTTCGGCATGGTGTTTCAGAGCTATGCCCTCTTTCCCAACATGACCGTGACCCAGAACGTGGCGTTTCCGATGCGCATGGCCGGCGTCGATCGCGCCACGACCGAGCGCCGTGTCGCCGAGACGCTTGAAATCATGCGTCTTTCCGAACATGCCGCGAAAATGCCGTCGCAGATGAGCGGCGGCCAGCAACAGCGCGTCGCCATCGCCCGCGCAATCGTGATGCGGCCCCGCGTCGTCCTGATGGACGAGCCGCTGAGTGCGCTCGACCGCCGGCTGCGCGAATCAATCCAGATCGAAATCCGCGACCTTCACCGCCGTCTGGGCAGCACCATCCTGTTCGTGACCCACGACCAGGGCGAAGCGCTGACGATGTCGGATCGCATCGCGGTGCTGGACGCCGGCAAGATCGTCCAGGTCGGCGCGCCGGCGGAAATCTACCGGCACCCGTCGAACCGCTTCGTCGCCTCCTTTGTAGGCGAATCGAACCTGATCGACGCCGAGATCGTCCAGAAGCGCGGATCGATCATGACGCTGAAAAGCCGGTCGGGCTACGTGTTCTCGGCGGAGAGCCGCAACGCCATCGATGTCGGCCGCGCAACGGTGCTGGTGCGTCCCGAACGCATCACGATCGCCTCGCAGGCGAGCGTCGATTCAGCTCCCGCGACGGTTACGTCGGCGCTGTTCCTGGGCGAGAAGCTGGCGATCCGGCGGATCGCGGCGATCTTCGTGGCGCTGGTCGGCACCTTCA
>JAUIBM010000371.1 GCA_030428345.1 Alphaproteobacteria bacterium
CCGCCGCCATAATCCGCGACCAGATTGAGCGGAGGTCTCGGCGGCCTGTCCGCAGCGCCCATGGCGTTCAGCGCGCCAGTGATCGCCATATAGGTCAGGTCATGGCCGGCGGTCGCCGAAAGCGGTCCCTCCTGGCCCCAACCGGTCATTCGGCCATAGACAAGCGCCGGATTGCGCTCAAGCGCGACCTGCGGTCCGAGCCCCAGGCGCTCCATCACGCCCGGCCGGAACCCCTCGAGCAGCACATCGCTCGTCTCTATCAGGCGCAGGACCAGATCGCGGCCGCCATCGGATTTCGCATCCACGGCGATCGACCGCTTGTTGCGGCGGTTGACGTCGCCGGAATGGTCCGCGCCCGAGGCGCGGTCCACCACCGTCACGCTCGCCCCCATGTCGGCGAGCAACTGACCGGCAAGCGGGCAAGGCCCGATGCCGGCCATTTCCAGGATCCTGATCCCGTGCAGCGGTCCCATGGTCAAGGCAGACGGATCGCGCCGTCGAGACGGATGGTCTCGCCATTGAGATAGCGGCTTTCGACGATGTGGCGCGCCAGATCCCCATATTCGGCCGGCGTTCCAAGACGCTTGGGGAAGGTTACCTGGGCCGAAAGCTGGTCGACCACCTGCTGGCCCAGCCCCTCGAACAGGGGCGTCATGAACAGTCCGGGCGCGATGGTGCAGATTCGGACGCCGTAGAATGCAAGGTCGCGCGCCACCGGCAGCGTCATGCCGACAATCGCGCCCTTGGAGGCGGAATAAGCTACCTGGCCTTTCTGGCCGTCATAGGCGGCGACGGAAGCGGTGTTGACGATGACGCCGCGTTCGCCGTCCTCGTTCGGCGTGTTGGCGCACATGCGCTCGACGGCAAGACGCATCGTGTTGAAGGTGCCGGTCAGGTTGATGTCGATCACCTTCTTGAACAGATCGAGGGGATGAGGCCCCTCCTTGCCCATGGTCTTCATGGCGACGCCGATGCCGGCGCAATTCACGCAGGCATTGATCTTGCCGAATTTGGCGACGGTGGCATCGAGACCGGCCGTCACGGCCTCCTCGCTTGTCACGTCCACCTTCTGGAACAGGACCGAATCGCCCAGTTCGGCGGCGAGCGCCTCACCCTTCTGGGCGTTCATGTCGAAGATCGCGACCTTGGCGCCGCCGGCGACGAAATTGCGCACGGTACCCGCCCCGAGACCGGACGCGCCGCCGGTGATGACCGCTACGGTATCGGATAGTTTCATGATGCTAGCTTCCTGTGTGTTGGCCGCATGCGCGGCGCGTGCTCCCGTTTGGATCGCACACTACAAAAAGGGGTGGCCTTTCGACCACCCCCATCCGTGCGCATATCGCTGTGCTTCTTTGCTCTTGGCGACCGTCTTCCAGGATCCGCCCTGGATCTGCGAGATGAAGATCTCCTCGGCGGCAAGATGGTCGCCGGGGCCCATCTTCACATGGTTTCCGGCAACCTTGTCGTCATAATCGAGCGATTCCATCGCCTTCTGGAAGCTTTCCGGCGTCAGGTCCTTGCCTGCGGCGTCAAGCGCCCTGACCAGGATTTCGGCAGCCGAACGGCCAAGCAGCGCGCCCGTGCCGGGCAATTCGTCCTTGCCGGTATAGGCCTTGTAGGCCGCGATCCACGCGGCGACTTCCGGTTCGCCCGCGCGGGCCTCAAGGTCCTGCCAGCCGGCGCCTGCATAGAACCCGTCCGTGATGCCGCCCGGCACCTTGGCGATGGCGGTGTGGAACGAAGCCGAGGATCCGACGAACTTCATGTCGGCATAGCCGAGCTTCTTGGCGGTTCCGAGCACGGTAATGGTCTGCTTGATGCCCAGCGCCAGGCTCACGAGATCGCAGCCTGCGGCGTTGAGCTTCTGCAGGGCGCCCTGGAAATCGGCGTCATCCGGCTTGTGGGTGGTTTCCGCCGCATATTCCATGCCGGAATCCTTGGCCTCGTCGACAGAAGCCAGATGGATTTCCTCGCCGAAGTCGGTCGGCAGATACATGCTGCAGACCTTCGTGGAGCCCTGATTGTCCTTCATCCAGCGAATGGTGGTGCGGACCGCATCGTAATAGGACGCGGTGCCGGCGTAATGAAGGTCGAAGACGGGGTCGAGCATCTGCCGCGCCGCGGAAAGCGGGGAGACGTTGGCGACCTTCTTGGGGTCCTGGATCTTGAAGCCGGCAATGTTGTGCGGCGTGCCGAGCGACAGCAGCATCGCGAAAACCTTGTCGGAATTCACCAGCTTGTTGACGACCTGCACCGCCTTGGACGGGTTATAGCCATGGTCCTCGACGATATAGGTGAGCTTGCGGCCATTGACGCCGCCCTTGGCGTTGATCTCCTCGAAATATTGCTGGACCGCCGCGACGGCCGGAACAGAAAAGCCGGCGAAGATGCCCGACATGTCCTGCTGCGCGCCGATCTTGATTTCGGTATCGCTGACGCCCTGCGTCTGCGCCATCGCCGGTGCGGCGGCAAGCGCCGCAGCCAACGTGACGGAATGGAATATTGCCTTCATGGTTTCCTCCCTCAAGGCATGCCGGAAAACCGGCGTTGCTGATTTTCGTCGTTTCCTCGATTCACGCCGCCTGCGAATACATCTGGTCGATCAGTGCGGCATGCTTGCTCTCCACGAAGCTCCGCTTGAGCTTCATGGTCGGCGTGAGCTCCTCATCCTCCGCTGTGAGCAGGATGTTGATCAGTCTGAAGTCCTTGATCTGCTCGACCCGGGCAAACTGCTTGTTGACCCGCGCCACCTCTTCGCCGATCAGCGCCACCACTTCGGGCGCCGCGCATAGCGACGCGAAGTCGCCGAAGGGAATGCGTTTTTCCTGGGCGAAATTCTCGACATTCTCCTGGTCGATCATGATCAGGCAGGTCAGGTATTTTCGCTTGTCGCCGATCACCACGGCGTCCGATATGTAGGGCGAGAATTTCAGCGCGCTCTCGATCTCCGCCGGTGTGATGTTCTTGCCCCCAGCCGTGATGATGATGTCCTTGATGCGGCCGGTAATCGTGAAAAAGCCCTGATTGTCCTCGCGCCCGACATCGCCGGTCCGCAGCCAGCCATCCGGGGTTACCGTCTCGGCGGTCTTTTCCGGATTGTTCCAATAGCCCTTGAACACATGCGGGCCCCGCAGCAGGATTTCCCCTTCCGGCGAAATGCGGGTTTCGACGCCCGGCAGGTTCTTGCCGATGGTGCCCACCTTGTTGTTGCCTGGCCAGTTGAGGGTGGCGACGCCCGCGCATTCGGTCTGGCCGAAGCCTTCGTAGAACGGAATGCCGACCGCCCAGAACCACCGCAGCAGTTCGGGCGAGATCGGCGCCGCCCCCGTCGTCCCGCGGCGAAGGCGGTCCATGCCGATCATGCGGCGCAGATTGCCGAGCACCAGAAGGTCCCAGAACCGGAAGGTCATTTCCACGGCGAAGGGTGCTCGCCCGCCCTCGATCACATAATCGGCCCGGCGCATACCGGCCGCGATCGCCCGATCGAACGCCCAGCGCCCCAGGGGCGTCGCTTCCTTGCGCAGGATCTGCAGCCGCGAAAAGATCTTCTCCCACAGGCGCGGAACGGCCGTGAACACATGCGGGGAGACCTCGCGCAGATTATCGAACACGGTCTCCGGGCTCTCGGCGAAATTGATCGTGCTGCCGACGGCGAGCTGGGTCTCCACCGAGAACAGCCGCTCCAGCACGTGGCATAGCGGCAGAAAGCAAAGTTGCTCGTCGCTCTCGCGGCCCGGCAGCACCATGCTGACGGCATTGAGCTGATACAGGATATTGGCATGGGTGAGCATCGCGCCCTTGGGCTTGCCGGTCGTCCCCGAGGTGTAGATCAGCATGCGCACATCGTCGGGCCTGGCCTTGTCGATCTCCTGATCGAAGCGATCGGGATGGGCCTCCAGAGCCTTCCTGCCGAGCGCATAGACATCGTCCAGGAACATCACCTGTTCGTCGTTGAAATCGCGCAGGCCTTCGCGATCGAGTACAATCGCCTTGACCAGATCGGGCATTTCCTCGCGGGCCTCGAGGAATTTGTCGAGCTGCTCGTCGTTTTCCAGGATCAGGAACCGGGTCCGCGAATCATTGACCAGATACGCA
>JAUIBM010000372.1 GCA_030428345.1 Alphaproteobacteria bacterium
GGGTATCGCTTCGCGAAGAAGGGCCTCTCCTTCAGCCGGCGGAAGGCTGGCTTTGGGTTCCGGATCGAGTTCCTTCTGCGCAGGGAGTTCGTCGAGTTGCTGGTAGAGGTGAATTCGACCGCGATGTCCATGGCCCCCGGCACTTCCAGCACCGACGGCGGTGGCGTGTCGTCGTAGTAGATCTCCGCATAGGCGAGATCGGACAGGATGAAGATGTCGTGGCGCCGGGCGAAGGCGACGACCTCCTTGTAGAAATCGAGCGTCGCCACATGCGCCGTCGGATTGGACGGATAATTGAGGATGAGCGCGGTGGGCGCGGGGATGGAATATTTCACCGCCCGTTCCAGCGAATGGAAGAAGCTCGCATCGGGCTCGGCCGAAATCGAGCGCACCACGGCGCCGGACATGATGAAGCCGAAGGAATGGATCGGATAGGTGGGGTTGGGCACCATCACCACATCGCCCGGCGCGGTGATCGCCTGGGCCATGTTGGCAAAGCCTTCCTTGGAGCCCAGCGTCGTGACGATCTGGGTGTCGGGATCGAGCTTCACCCCGAACCGGCGTCCGTAATAGGCGGCCTGCGCCTTGCGCAGCCCCGGAATGCCCTTGGAGGCGGAATAGCGGTGCGTGCGCGGATCGCGCGCCGCCTCGGCCATCTTCTCGACAATGGCCGGAGGCGTCGGAAGATCGGGGTTACCCATGCCGAGATCGATGATGTCCGCTCCAGCCGCTCGCGCCGAGGCCTTCAGGCGATTCACCTGTTCGAACACATAGGGCGGCAGGCGGCGAATCTTGTGGAACTCTTCCATCGGTGTCTCTCTCGGGGGCTTTCACCGGCGATGACCGGTCGGCGCGTGGCGAATTCGCCTCAATACGCTATTTCTCGATCGCCTTCAAAGTATCTTCGTAGTGGCGCTTGGCGCGAAGCCGCAGCCGGCGCGCCTCAGCGGTCTCCCTGGCCTGGCTGGGTCCGCCCGGGACCGCCTGGTTGCGCGCGGCAGCGGCGGCGAGTTCGGCCCGCATCCGCGCCTCCTCCTCCGCGGTCATGCGCGGATTGGGCGGCGGCGGCGGCGCGAAGACATTGGGAGGATTCTTGCCGGTGGCGGCGGCCTTGGCCCGGATCTGCTCGACCGCGCCCTCGCGGGTGTCGGCCATATCGGGCGGCGGCAGCGGCTCGAGCGGCGGGCGATCCTCATCGGCGTTGACCGGTTCGGCAAGCCGCATCGGCGTGCCGGCATTCAGCTTGGCCTGGGATTTCACCAGTTGCGCCTGGGTGCGGCCGGGCGTTGCCTCGGGGCTCTCGGAAATCGCCCGCGGCGGCGCGCCAACACCGCGAAGCGCCGAGGCGTTGCAGCCCGAAACGGCTGCCATCATCACGACCAAATAGAGTGTTCTTGTCGAAGATCGCACCGAAAACGCCAAACGCCGCAAATTGTCCCGCCCGTCGCAAACCACCCTGACGCGCAATGCGACAGGCGACGGCCTCCCCTTGATACTCGCCTCAACTTCTATTTGGCGAATGTGGTCGCAATCGGGTTATAACAGCGTCCAGGAGGAACGTAATGGCGAAAAAACCAGGCGGCAAGCCGAGGCCACAAACGAAGGCGCAGTCACGATCGCGAGCAAAGCCGACAGAGGCGCCGGCGGCAGATCCTGTGACGACGAAGGACAGGGCCGAGGACAGGAAAGCGGAAGCAGGCCCGGAAGCCGCGCCCTATATGGTGCGCGACCCGGAAGCGCTTGCGCGCAATATCGCGCGTATGGTCGAAGAGGCCGGCAAGGCCGCTGCCGCATGGGTCAGGCCGCGCGAATCAGGCGAGAAGCAGGACGATCTATCGGACAGCCTTGCCGATCTGGGCAAGACGATGGGTCGCGTCTCGGAATACTGGCTTTCCGATCCGCAGCGCGCGCTGAATGCGCAAACCGATCTGTTCAGCCGCTATATGGATCTGTGGAACGGCTCGATCCGCAGGATGGCGGGCGAAAAGGTCGACGACGTCGCCACGCCCGATGCGGGTGACCGCCGCTTCGCCGACAAGGAATGGGAGGAGAACCAGTTCTTCAACTTCCTGCGCCAGACCTATCTGATCACCTCCGGCTGGGTCTCGGACCTCGTCGAGCGCACCGAGGGCCTGGACGAGCACACCAAGCACAAGGCGATCTTCTACACCCAGCAATTGATCAACTCGCTTTCGCCGAGCAATTTCCCTGCGACCAATCCCGAGGTCCTGCGCGAGACCTTCAAGAGCGATGGCGAGAATCTGGTGCGCGGCATGCACATGCTCGCCGAGGACCTGGCCAGCGGCAAGGGCGATCTGAAACTGCGACAGGCCGACATGACCGCCTTCGCTGTCGGGCGCGACGTCGCCAACACCCCGGGCAAGGTGGTGTTTCGCAACGATGTCTGCGAACTGATCCAGTATGAGGCGACGACCAAGGACGTGCTCAAGCGGCCTCTGGTGATCGTGCCGCCCTGGATCAACAAGTTCTACATTCTCGATCTCAACGCCAAGAAGAGCTTCATCCGCTGGTGCGTCGACCAGGGGCACACGGTCTTCGTGATTTCGTGGGTCAACCCCGATGAGCGGCAGGCGGGCAAGAGCTTCGACCATTACGCGCAGGAAGGCATTCTGGGTTCGCTCGACGTGGTGGAGAAGATCACCGGCCAGAAAGAGATGAACATGATCGGCTATTGCGTCGGCGGCACGCTGCTGGCGGCGACGCTCGCGCAGATGGCCAAGCGAGGCGACACCCGCGCGGCGACGGCCACCTTCTTCGCCACGCAGGTCGATTTCACCTATGCGGGCGATCTCAAGGTCTTCGTCGACGAGGAGCAGATCGAGCGGGTCGAGGCCTCCATGGCGACCAAGGGCTATCTGGAAGGCGCCAAGATGGCCAACGCCTTCAACATGCTGCGATCGCGCGACCTGATCTGGCCCTATGTGGTGAACAACTATCTGCGGGGCAAATCGCCCCTGCCCTTCGACCTGCTGTACTGGAATTCCGATTCGACCCGGATGCCGGCGGCGAACCATTCCTTCTACCTGCGCAATTGCTATCTGGAGAACCGCCTGACCAAGGGCGAGATGGTCCTGGCCGGGGAGAGGCTGGATCTGGGCGACGTTGAAATACCGATCTACAACCTGGCGACGCGCGAGGACCACATCGCCCCATCGCGTTCGGTGTTTCTGGGATCGCAATATTTCGGCGGCAAGGTGACCTTCGTGCTCACCGGGTCGGGGCATATCGCAGGCGTCGTCAATCCGCCGAACCTCAACAAGTACCAGTACTGGACCGGCGGCAAACCGGTTGGCGAGATCGACGGCTGGATGGCATCGGCATCGGAGCATGCGGGGTCGTGGTGGCCGCATTGGGACGGGTGGATTCGCACCCAGGACGACACGATGGCGCCCGCTCGAAAGGTCGGTTCGCGCGCCTTCAAGCCCATCGAGGACGCGCCAGGTTCCTATGTGCTGGTAAAATCGTGAACCTGTGTCCCCGATGCAACGCACCCGGGCCGTTTGCCGCAGCCAAAGCGATGACAAGCAATTGAGATTGCAGTCGTCATTTTCAATGGTAAGGTGACAATGTGATCCTGATGCGAATGGCCAGTCGCAGGGGCTCGAACACGTCATTTTTCCTAGGGAGAATTCCAATGACTCGCATGCTCGCCACCGTCTCCGCAGCACTCCTCGGCATTACCGCCGCCGCATCTGTTGCAAACGCCGACCCGATGATGATGATGCAAGGCTACGCAGCCTGCAACACCGGCTACAGCCAGTGCGTTGCAGCAGCTGACATGTCGATCGCATCGACCCCGGCAGCTGGCCTGGAAAAGATCAAGATGAACATGATGCACGGCAGCGAATGCGGCAAGGCTCTGCAGGCCTGCTACGCCTCCGTCAAGTAATCCAAGTCGCCTTCTTGGCTGACAAGCCCGGCTTCCGGACTACCCGGTAGCCGGGCTTTTTCGTTTGCCATCAGCGGGTTTTCTTGCGGTATTATAATACCTTATTTCTAAGCCGTTGATTTATTTATGTTATTTTCTCTCACCTTAATTTTTTAATTACCGATAACGGTTCTGCGACATCCGTCGT
>JAUIBM010000373.1 GCA_030428345.1 Alphaproteobacteria bacterium
CCAGCGCATGCGCGACGCCTCGATCGCGGTCCTGCGCGAGATCGGGGTGGAGACCGGCGGCTCCAACGTGCAGTTCGCGGTCAACCCGGCCGACGGGCGCATGGTGGTGATCGAGATGAACCCGCGCGTCTCGCGCTCCTCGGCGCTGGCCTCCAAGGCGACCGGCTTTCCCATCGCCAAGGTCGCCGCGCGCCTTGCCGTCGGCTACACGCTGGACGAACTCGACAACGACATCACCGGCGGCGCGACCCCTGCCTCCTTCGAACCGTCGATCGACTATGTCGTCACCAAGATCCCGCGCTTTGCCTTCGAGAAATTCCCCGGCGCCGAGCCGACGCTGACCACCGCGATGAAGTCGGTCGGCGAGGTGATGGCGATCGGGCGCACCTTCGCCGAATCGCTGCAAAAGGCCCTGCGCGGCCTGGAAACCGGCCTCACCGGCCTCGACGATATCGAGATCCCCGGCATCGGCCAGGGCGACGACCGCAACGCCGTGCGCGCCGCCCTGGGACGCCCGACCCCGGACCGGCTGCGCATGGTGGCCCAGGCGTTCCGCGAAGGCTGGAGCGTCGGCGAGGTCCACGACTATTGCAAGATCGACCCGTGGTTCCTGGAGCAGATCCAGGCGATCGTCGCCATGGAGGCGCGCATTCGCGAGCACGGCCTGCCGCGCGACGCGCAGAATTTGCGCATGCTGAAGGCGATGGGCTTTTCCGACGCCCGACTCGCCGCGCTCACCCGCTCCGATGCCGATTCGGTGGCGCAATTGCGCGCCTCGCTCGACGTCCACCCGGTCTACAAGCGCATCGACACCTGCGCGGCCGAATTCGCCTCGCCCACCGCTTATATGTATTCGACCTATGAAACACCCTTCGCCGGCGCGCTGCGCAGCGAGGCGGAGGTCTCCGAGCGCCGGAAGGTCGTCATCCTGGGCGGTGGTCCGAACCGCATCGGCCAGGGCATCGAATTCGATTATTGCTGCTGCCATGCCGCCTTCGCGCTGGCCGACGCCGGCTTCGAATCGATCATGATCAACTGCAATCCGGAGACGGTTTCGACCGACTACGACACCTCCGACCGTCTCTATTTCGAGCCGCTGACCGCCGAGGATGTGCTGGAGATCCTGCGCGTCGAACAGCAGCGCGGCACGCTCGTGGGCGTCATCGTGCAGTTCGGCGGCCAGACGCCGCTCAAGCTCGCCGAAGCGCTGGAGAGCGCCGGCATTCCCATTCTGGGCACCTCGCCGGACGCAATCGACCTGGCCGAGGATCGCGACCGCTTCCAGAAGCTGCTGCACAAGCTCAAGCTGGCCCAGCCGCGAAACGGCATCGCCTTCTCCGTCGAGCAGGCGCGCATCGTGGCGTCCGAACTGGGCTTCCCGCTTGTGGTGCGCCCCTCCTATGTGCTTGGCGGGCGCGCCATGCAGATCATCCGCGAGGAATCGGGTCTCTCCGACTACCTGCTTGGCACCGTGCCCGAGCTCGTGCCGGAGGAGATCAAGGCGCGCTATCCCAACGACAAGACCGGCCAGATCAACACGCTGCTCGGCCGCAATCCGCTGCTGTTCGACGTCTATCTGCCCAACGCCATCGAACTGGACGTCGACTGCCTGAGCGATGGCGAGACCGCATGGGTCGCAGGCATCATGGAGCATATCGAGGAAGCCGGCATCCACTCCGGCGACAGCGCCTGCTCCCTGCCCGTGCATTCGCTTGCGCCCGAGACGCTGGACGAATTGGAGCGCCAGACGCGGCAGCTGGCCAAGGCGCTCAATGTCGGCGGGCTGATGAACGTGCAATACGCCATCATGGATGGCGCGATCTATATTCTGGAGGTCAATCCGCGCGCCTCTCGCACCGTGCCCTTCGTCGCCAAGACCATCGGCGCGCCGATCGCCAAGATCGCGGCGCGCGTCATGGCCGGCGAATCCCTGGCAGAAGCCGCCGCGCCCTATGGCGGCCTGCCCGATCCGCGCAATCTGACGCACATCGCCATCAAGGAGGCGGTGTTCCCCTTCGCCCGCTTCCCCGGCGTCGACACGCTGCTGGGGCCGGAAATGCGCTCCACCGGCGAGGTGATGGGCCTCGACACCGACTACGCCATGGCCTTCGCCAAGGCGCAGCTGGGCGCGGGCTCCGAACTGCCGCGCAAAGGCACCGTATTCGTCTCGGTCAAGGACGACGACAAGCCGCGCGTCCTGCCGGGCGTCAGGCGGCTGGCCGAGGCCGGGTTCAAGGTCATCGCCACCGGCGGCACCTGCCGCTACCTGACGGTCAATGGCGTGCCGGCCGAGCGCATCAACAAGGTGCTCGAAGGCCGCCCGCATATCGAGGACGCCATTCGCAACCGGCAGGTCCAGATGGTGATCAACACCTCGGAAGGCCACAAGGCGCTGTCGGATTCAAAATCGCTGCGTCGCGCCGCCCTGCTGATGAAGATTCCCTATTTCACCACGGTCGCCGGCGCCATCGCGGCCTCCGAGGCGGTCTCCGCGCTCAGCCAGGGCGAACTGCAGGTCCGCCCGCTGCAGGCGTATTTCTAGGCGGGAGGGCCTGCGCGACAAGGCGAAAGCTGATCGCGCGGGCCAATAGCTGACCCGCCGGCCGTTAGCCATGAAGGACCATGAGCCCCCACTAATTGACGCGCACCAGCCATGCGCATAGTCTGGGCGCATGGAAAATACCCGCCGCAAATCCGCCAACCTCACCCTCGACGCTGGCCTCATCGAGGAATCGCGCGCGCTCGGCATCAATTTGTCCCGCGCCGCCGAGGAAGGCATCGCCCGGGCGCTGAAGGCGGAGAAGGAGCGCCGCTGGCGGGAGGAGAATGCGGGGGCCATCGAGGCATCCAACCGCTATGTCGAGCAGTACGGCATCCCCCTGGCCCGGCACCGTAAGTTCTGAGCGCAGTGGCGCAGTTCGACGTCTTCAACAGCGAAGCTCTCGGCGGCCATGTGGTGGATATCCAGCACCGCCTTCTGGATGCTTTGTCGACCCGCGTCGTTGTTCCCCTGGTGACGCGTGTCATCCTTCGCGAGCAGATAGCAAGGATGAATCCCGTATTCCGCGTGGCGGGCGCACCTTTGGTATTCGCACCGCAATTCATCGCAACCGTTGACGAATCACTTCCAAGAGTCCTTTGGGACCATGAAGATCAAATTCCAATTCAGGGATCAGTACAAAATTCACCTCAGGCATAGACAAAGCAGCATTCGCTGCAATGAATCCCGCATCTCGTCCCATCAATTTGACAATGGAAATTCCATTATAAGCCCCCTTCGCTTCATTATGTGCATCCCGTATGATGGGACTGGCAATGGAAAAAGAAGTCTCAAATCCAAAGGTTTTTTCTATATGGTTGATGTCGTTGTCGATTGTTTTGGGAACGCCTACCACCGAAATTTTCAAGCCCCTTCGCTCAATCTCTTCATGAATTTCTCTGGCTCCATGCAAAGTTCCATCTCCCCCAATCGTAAACAATATATTGACACCATGCCTCTCTAAACAATCCACGATCATAGAAACATCCTGCTCTCCCCTTGAAGACCCCAATATGGTCCCACCAAATTGATGGATATTCGAAACCATTTCAGGGGTAAGTTCAATGAATGGATGTCCAAATTCTGGAATGAATCCTTGATAACCATATCTAACGCCCAGAATTTTTTCCACTCCATAACGGTAATTCAATGTCATGACCAGGCTGCGAATCACATTGTTGATTCCCGGACAAAGCCCACCACAAGTCACGATAGCTACCGTAGTTTTGGAAGGATCAAAATATATATTTTCCCGAGGACCTGCTTTTTCCATGGTCAATGGGGCCGTTCCTTTTGTGGACTTTTTCTTTGGCTCTTCCCAAAATACATCGAACAGTACCCGCTCTTTCTCATCTACAAAATTGCATATCCGATCGCCTTTTGTAGTTGATAGCTTGAGCGGAGATTTGATTTTACACGGGCCGAGGGTCTTTATCTGAAAATCTTGCGCTTTCATTCTGAAAGTGATTGGTGAATATTGAACAGTGAAGAATGAACGAAGCGCGAAAATAATGAAACTTGCAGGATTATTCTCATGCCAAAGCGCATAA
>JAUIBM010000374.1 GCA_030428345.1 Alphaproteobacteria bacterium
TGTGGATCCGGAACGACGACAGCGCGACCAGAGCCATCAACAGCACCCAAGTCCAGCCCATCACGCGATGGGGCAGCGTGCCCTTCGGCAGGACGAGTTGCGCTGTGCCAAGGCCGAGCGCGGCAAGGGCTGCAAGCGCATGGGCAATGACTTGGGGGGAGGCGGACAAGAGCGGAGCGAGGGTCATGGCAGTCCTTTCATGATGAGAGATGCAGGTGAGTGAGGCGCATTGCAGGTTGACCCGATGCAATGCGATGCGCCTCAGTACAAAGGGGGCTCCGGTTGGCAAGTCCGGGGTAGACCGAGCCTGGGACCGGGCTCGCGCTTAACGGCTGGTCGTTCCACGCCGAACCGTCCGGAACGATCGAAACGTTCGACAGCGTGCCATCGGCTACCCCGGCTGCCGCGTGGTGCCGCCAAGCCCGAGGCCGCCACACCCGTCCGCTTGCCAGCAGGACACCGAAGATCGCGACCGTCATGCCGGCGACCTGCGCTGCATCCGGGCGCCGCCCCACCATCATCGCGAAGACCAGCGCCGCGACCGGCACGAGGTTGAGCAGGACCGAGGTTGCCGCCGGGCCGCGCACGGCGATCCCTTCCTGCCAGAACAGGTAGGTCAGCACGGAACCCGCCAGCGCCATCCACACCACCGCCCCCCATGCTGGGGCCGATCTGGCCGCGATCGCCGCGACCGGCGCCTCGAACGCGAAGGCCGCGCCGACCAGCGCCAGCGCGCCGAAAACCATCGTCCAAGTCGAGGTGGCCAGGGGGCTGGCATCACGCACCCAGCGGCGGCACCCGATGGTGTAGATCGCCCAGGCGATGCTGCCGGCGAAGATCACGGGATCGCCCGGCGCGAGGCGCGCGCCCGAGAAGGCGCCGACGGTGAGGGCGATGCCCGCTAGGCTGATCCCCATGCCCAAAAGGGCGGTTCGGCTGGGCCAGCGCAGGCTGAACAGCGCATCGAGAAGGTTCGTCGTCAGGGGCACCGTCCCGAGGATCAGGGCTGCCGTTACCGGGCTCGAGGTGCGCATGCCGAGGAAAAGCGACGCGTTGAAGCCCGCGACGCCAAGAATACCAAGCACCGCGAAGGCCGGGGCGTTCCGCCGGAGCGCACGCCACCCCCCACGCTCGACGATCAGCATCCAGGTGAAGATCGCCACCGCCGCGATGACGAAACGCCCGGATGCCGCCGTCCAGGGCGGCAGGTCGTGCAGCGCGATCCGCGTCGCCTCGAAACTCGCCCCCCAGAGGACGGCCGCGATGGCGCTGAGCGCAAAGGCGACGCGTTCGCGTGACACGGTGAGCGCGGGAATGGGGGAAAGGTCGGCGGCGGTCATGAGCGCAGTCCCTCAGCAAAAAGATGCGCTTGAATTGCATTACCGTTCGTGTTGGCATAGGGACAATATTAACCGTTCATTTTTCGAAATCGGAAAGCCATGGAGCGGCTGAACTGGGATGACATCCGACTGTTCCTCGCCCTCGCGCGCGATGGCACTCTGTCCGGTGCGGCCCATTCGCTTGGCGTAGGTGTCGCGACAATCTCGCGGCGCATCGACCGGATCGAGCATGCCATCGGCCTGCCGCTGTTCCTGCGAAGCCAGCAGGGATATGCGCTGACCGATCAGGGTGCGGCGCTGCTGCCCCGGGCCGAGCGCATGGAGCTTGCCGCGCACGAGATGCGGGTCGAGGCGGCGCTTCAGGTCGACATTCGTGGCAAGGTTCGGGTCGCCAGCATCGAAACCCTGATCGAACCCATCGTCGTTGCCGCGCTTGCGCCGCTGCTTCAGGCGAACCCGGGGCTCGAGGTCGAGGTCATGTATTCCCCGGTAGCGGTCAATCTGCACCGGCATGATGCCGATCTGGCGCTGCGCATGGTCGCGCCCGAAGGCGGCAACCTGCTGGTCCGGCGTCTGGCGACGATGGGCTTCGGGCTTTACGCCCCGGCCGATAGCACCCGTCCAGAGCGGCACGTCACATGGCCGGACCTTGCGGGCGTCGAGACGCTGCTGGCCTGGTCGAAGGCGTTCGGAGCGGACAGCGGCTCCCGGTTTTCGGTGAATTCGCTCGGGGCGCTTCTGGCGGCAGTCCAGCGCGGCATCGGGATCGGGGTTCTGCCACATTTCCTGGCGCGCCAGGCGGGGCTGCAGCTGATCGCCGACGAACTTCCGCAAGGCGGCAAGATGGAGCGCCCCGTCCTACTGGCGACCCATGCCGAGCTTGCGGCCTCACGCCGCGTCCGGGCCGTCGCGGACGCCATCGCGGAGCAGGTCATCGGTTTCCGAAGGCAGTTGGAGATAGGCGCAACACCCTGAATTCCGGATTCATCCGAGTAACCGCCGGGCCTGCCCGAACAAGGTCTCGATCCAGCTTTTCCAAAATTGGAAGTTCGATTTGACAAATCCTCCGTAGAAACATGGAAAGTGAAAAGGCATCTGGGCCCCATGCCAATACAACGAAGGGACGCCAGACCATGAAACAGGAAAAGATCGGGTGGAAGGAACTCGTCGCGATCGACGGGCTGCGCGGCGAACAGACCGTGGCGACCGTCCGCGAAACATCCGCCCTTCTCGCCGAGAACCTCGTCGATCACGCCTTCGGCAGCGTTTTTGCCCAGACCACCCTGTCCCGCCGCGAGCGTGAACTGGTCACGCTGGGGATCCTTGGCGCGATCGGCGGCGCCGAGCCGCAGTTGCGCATTCACCTCGGAGCGGCGCTGCGGGTCGGCGCGCATCCCGACGAACTTGTCGCGATCGCCGAGCACATGTCGGTTTATGCCGGATATCCCCGCGCCCTGAATCTGCTGCGCGAAGTGCGCGAGGCCCTGGGCGCCGCGGGTGGTCCGTTGCCGCTGGCAACGCGCAACGTCAAGCTCGATGATCACCAAACCCGCGTTTTCGACAGTGCCGGCGCCAAGCCCGCCCTCGTCTTGGTTCATGCCCTCGGGCTGGATCATCGGATGTGGCGAGATGTCATCCCCGTCCTGACCGAAAGGTTCCGCGTCATCGCCTATGACCTGCGCGGGCACGGAGCGGCGGCCGGCGCCCCGGTGGCACAAGGACTGGTGACCTATGCAGGCGACCTCGTGGTCATGCTCGATCGCCTCGAGATCGACAGCGCGCATGTGGTCGGGTTGTCGCTTGGCGGCTCGATCGCCCAGGAACTTGCCCTGGGCCGGCCCGAACGTCTGCGGACACTGACCGTCGTAGCCTCCACGGCCTGGTCTTTCGACGCCTTTACCGAGCGGGCCCGCGCCGCGGAGCGTGACGGCATGGCGGCGCAAGTCATCCCCAGCCTGACGCGCTGGTTCCGTCCCGAGGACCTGGCGCAAGGCGGATGGGCCGTCCGTTTTGCCCGGGACGCGGTCGAGCGCGCCTTCGTCGCCGACTGGGTTGCAGGATGGCGTGCCCTGGCCACGATCACGACCGGCGGCCGGCTTGGCCAGATCCGGGTTCCCACCCATGTGATCGCGGGCGAACGGGATGCCTCGACGCCGCCGCAGCTGATGAAGCGGATGCTCGAGATTCCGGGCGCGACCTATTCCGAGATCGCAGGCGCGCCGCACATGGTGTCGCTGACCCACCCCAAGCCGCTTGCCGGGGCGATCCTGCGCGGTCTCGAGGCCTGAAGCAGATGGAACAACGCCTCTGCCCGCTTGCAGAGCAACTTGCCTCGCATCCGGAAGATGGCCAGACAAGGCGCCAGGCTCGCGCGCCCCACTTGCGCCTAGCGTCGCCACGCCCGAGGCTCCGCCACCCTTCATGGTTGGACTTTCGGCAGCGCTTCGCTCGCATGCAGTGTTTCCGTCGCAAATGCCGTCACCGTTACGAATGCAACGCGCGCTCCATACTCAATGAAGCGTCGACCTTTTCGTGCCACCGTCCTTTAGCATCAGACGACGTGCCGACTTGCACGACAATACAGCGCCATTGATTTCCGCCTCCATGATGCGCGTCAACTGACCGACATGCTTGAACGTGCTCTCGATCTGGTCGCGGTCTTCAACTTGGACGTTGCGGGTAACGAGTTCTTCGATACCGTCCATCATGGCGCGCAGCTCACCGAGATGTCCAAGTGCCTCATG
>JAUIBM010000375.1 GCA_030428345.1 Alphaproteobacteria bacterium
TTGCCCGCACCATGCTCAGTCCCAGGCCGTTGCCGGGCAGGGTGCGGCTCTTTTCCAGCCTGGCGAAACGTTCGGTCACCTTGTCGCGCTCCTCCGCGGCAATTCCCGGACCGTTGTCCAATACTGCGATCTGCGCCATTGCCCCCCGCACGGCCAGGGTCACGGAAATGCTCCCGCCCCCGTCGGGCGAACGACCGTATTTGATGGCGTTGTCCACCAGGTTCGATATCGCCTGCGCCAGCAGTTCGCGATTGCCGCGCACCGTTATTCCCGCCGCGACATCCGCGGAAAAGGCAAATCCCTCCTGCTCGGCGACCGGCTCGTACAATTCGGCGACATCGCTGACGATGGCTGACAGGTCCTGAGGGGCGAGTTCGGCAGCCGAGGAGCCCGATTCCACCCGGGAGATCATCAGCAAGGCGTTGAAGGTCCGGATGATCTGGTCGGAATCGGCGATGATCTCCTGCAGCGCGGCGCGCTCGTTCTCGCTGTCGGCGGCGTTGAGCGCGGCGTCCGCCTTGTTGCGCAGGCGCGTCAACGGCGTCTTGAGATCGTGGGCGATGTTGTCGGAAACCTGGCGCAAGCCGTCATCCAGAAGGTTGATGCGGTCCAGCATCGCGTTGAGTCGCGCCGAGAGGCGATCGAACTCGTCTCCCACTCCGCTTACCGGCAGGCGCTCACTGCGATCGCCGGCAAGGATGCGCGTTGTCGACTGGGAGACCGATTCGAGCCTCGTCAGCGCCCGCCGGCCGACAAGCGCCCATGTCAGGATGCCAACCAGCACCATCGCCGCGATCGAGAGCACCAGAGCCCGGCCGATCACCGTGCGGAACTGCTCCGGCTCGCCCAGATCGCGACCGACCAGCAGGCGCATGCGATTGGGCAGTTCCACCACCCTGGCGATCGCGCGATATTTCGCGTTGCCCGATTCGAACCTCGAATACTCGAATGCGCGGCGCGACCAGCCGGTGCGCTCGATCACGCCGGGCTGAAGCCCGCGCACATTGCCAGCGAAAATCCGGCCCGCGGGATCGGCGACGACGTAGAGGTTTGCGCCCGGGGCGGAAGCGTTGCGTTCAAGCCGGAGCATCATGGCGTTGACGCCGCCGCTTTCATACACGGAGGAGAGTTCGCCGACCTCTCGATTGATCGAATCCTGGATCTGGGACCGTATGATCCCCGCCGTGCTCGCCGTCATGTACAGGACGATGCAGACAGCAACGATGCTGAAGATCAGGGTGTAGACGATCGACAGGCGAACCGCGGTGATTGCCAGGATATTGCGCAGTCGTTGCATGGCGCGCCTTCAGGCGTTCAAGCGGCAGGAGGGATGCGCAGCATGTAGCCGGCGCCCCGAACGGTCTGGAGCAAGGGCTCGCCGAAATCCTTGTCAATCTTGGAACGCAGGCGCGAGATGTGGACGTCGATCACATTGGTCTGCGGATCGAAATGATAGTCCCAGACCTCTTCCAGCAACATGGTCCGGGTGACCACCTTGCCGGCATTGCGCATCATGTATTCGAGCAGGCGATATTCGCGCGGCTGCAGCGGCACATTGGTTCCGGCGCGCTTGACCGTGTGCGAGAGGCGGTCGAGCTCCAGGTCGGCGACCCGCAGCACCGTCTCAACCTCGTCCGGCTTGCGCCGTTTCGCCAACACTTCCATGCGGGCAAGCAGTTCCGAGAAGGCATAGGGCTTGGGCAGGTAATCATCGCCACCCGATCGCAATCCCTCGACGCGATCATCCACCTGGCCGAGCGCGGAAAGAATCAATGCCGGCGATTCATTGCCGTTCGCGCGCAACTGCTTGAGCATGGCGAGCCCGTCCAGCTTGGGCAGCATCCGATCCACGATCATGACATCGTAGCGTCCCGTGCCGGCCATATGCAGGCCTTCCTCGCCATCATGGGCGATGTCCGGCGCATGCCCGGCTTCCTTCAAGGCCCTTTGAAGATATTGGGCCGCCTCGCGGTCGTCTTCGATGATGAGAATGCGCATGGTCGGGATTCTAGCCTTGTGATCCACGCCGCGGCAAGCCGTCTGCGCGGAGGGTATGGGGGCGGTGACGGGCGACGATGGGGAAAGCCCGTCACCGCAAGCACGTCATGCATGGGGGCGACCATGTATTGGCATGACGCACATTCTTGAATCAGTCGCGCGAGAGCGGCATGGCGAGAAAGCGGAGATTGTCGCCGCGCCGCAACTGGAACAGCGCGGAGTTGCGGCCGCCATCCGCGGCCTTCTCCATCGCCTCGATCACGGCGTCGGCGCTGTCGACGGGCACGCCGCCAACCGAGACGATCACCTCGCCCGGCCGAATTCCCTTCATGGCCGCCGGACCGTCCGGGAGAACATCCACCACCCGCACGCCTTCACCGGACGGGTCGGCTTCCAGTTCAAGCCCCAGCAGCGGCCGGTCGTCCTGCGACACTCCGCTCTGCGGTCCTGGCCGATCGCCTTCCCTGCTCTCCAATTTGCCCAGCATGACCTCGATGTCGCTGGGAGCGTTGTCGCGCCATACGGTGACGGTCACCTTGCTCTCAGGCTCCAGGCTGCCGATGCGCCGGGCCAGATCGCGCGGATTTCGCACCTTCTCGCCGTCGACCGCGGTGATCACGTCGCCTGCCTTTATTCCGGCCTTCGCGGCGGGGCTGCCCTCCTGCGGATTGGTGACGATTGCACCCTGAACGTCGGAAAGCCCCACGGATTCAGCCAGATCGGGGGTCACGGGCTGGATCTGCACTCCAAGCCAACCGCGCACCACCTGGCCATTGGCGATCAGGTCGTTGACAACGGCGCTGGCGGCGGCGGCCGGAATGGCGAACGCAGCCCCGCCATGGCCTGCGAAAGGCGGCAGACGCGTGTTGTCGATGCCGACCACCTGACCGGTCGCATCGAAGACCGGGCCGCCAAGACCGCCGCTTCCCGAATCGATCTGCAGCAGGTCGTCATCGCCGGCCGGTCCGGGCAGGGCGCCGCTGGAAGCGACAATGCCGGCGCTGACGGTGACGCCGAGTCCATAGGGATTTGCGACCGTTACCGCCCAGTCTCCGACGCGCACCGGCTTGTCGGCGAATTTGACATAGGTGAACTTTCTGGGGTCGTTGACCTTGAGTACGGCAAGATTGCTGCGGGCGTCGGCGCCCACGAGAGCCGCTTCCAGCTCGGTTCCGTCTTCAAGCACGACGGTGAATTTCACGCCGTTCTCGACGACATGGTGATCGGTGACCACATAGCCGTCCTCCGAGACGAAAAACCCCGACCCGCTGTTCATTCCGAACGGGACCCTGCCGGAACGCGCGACACGCCCACCCGGAGGATGCGGCATGCCCATCCCGGCGCCGCGCCCGAAGCGGTGAAAACGTCTGTCCTCACGGTCGGCGCCCTTGCCGAAATCCGGCTCGTCGTCCGAACGCGCGCTGCTCTCGTCCTCGAACAATCTGCGGTCGAAGCGGAATCCGCGCCGAGCGCCATGCCCGAGCTTCTGTTCCACCTGGACCGAAACGATGGCAGGCCGTACGGCCGCGACCACATCGGCGAAGCTTGGCATCTGCACCGCTTCGACACGGACCGGCTCGGCAAGGGCGCCGCCCGCCACAAGGGTATTTGCTCCCAGCAGCGCGAGCACGGCTACGCTGCAAGCCAGAGGGCGGAGGGCGCGATGGCGAACTTTGGCGCCGGCGTCATTTGCACGCATCTGTGATTCCTTCATCTTTCGGCCCGGCGAGGTCACTTCGCGGCGGACCGAAACGTCCGTTCGCGATCTTGTTCCACCGAAGATGGGGTAATCCAGATTACGGGCGCATTTCCGCAAGATTAAACTTTGTTCATGCCGCGCGCGCGACCGACTTTGCTGGCGGGAATCGGGCCTTAACAGCTGGCTTCGAGCTTACTCGGCCCTGTCGAGAATCTTCGCCAGGCGCTTTTCCTCCTCGCTCGACAGCCCGGATGGAGCTGCCGCGCCCGATCGCCGGCCATAGGCCATGAACGCGACCCCACCGATCAGCAGAAGGGCGACCGGGGTTGCCCAGAGCCAAAGGTTGCCAAGCGAGAATCGCGGCTTGAGCAGGACGAATT
>JAUIBM010000376.1 GCA_030428345.1 Alphaproteobacteria bacterium
CGAAGCCGAAATCGGCATAGGTCGACAGGATCAGGTCGTTGATGCGCAGGCATTCGGCCGCCAACTGGTCCTCGGTGCAGTAGACGTGCGCGTCGTCCTGGGTGAAGCCGCGCACCCGCATCAAGCCGTGCAGCGCGCCGGAAGGCTCGTAGCGGTGGACATTGCCGAACTCGGCAAGGCGCAGCGGCAGGTCGCGATAGCTCTTCAGGCCATGCTTGAAGATCTGCACATGGCCGGGGCAGTTCATCGGCTTCAGCGCGAAGACGCGGTCGTCCTCGGAATCGTCGGCCGCCACCGTGACCTTGAACATGTTGTCGCGATACCAGCCCCAATGGCCGGAGGTCTCCCACAGGCTCTTGTCGAGCACCTGCGGGGCGTTGACCTCCTCATAGACGCCTTCCAGCCGGCGGCGCATGTAGGAGACGAGGTTCTGGAACACGCGCCAGCCCTTGGCGTGCCAGAACACGACGCCCGGCCCCTCCTCCTGGAAGTGGAACAGGTCCATCTCGCGGCCGAGCTTGCGGTGGTCGCGCTTGCCGGCCTCCTCCAGCATGTGGAGATAGGCCTTGAGCTCGTCCTCGCTCTTCCAGGCGGTGCCATAGATGCGCGTCAGCATGGCGTTGTTGGAATCGCCGCGCCAGTATGCCCCGGCGACCGTCATCAGCTTGAAGGCGTTGCCGATATCGCCGGTCGAGCGCATGTGCGGGCCGCGGCACAGATCGGTCCACTCGCCCTGCCGGTAGATGCGGATGGTCTGGTCCGCCGGGATCGCGTCGACCAGTTCGACCTTGTAGTTCTCGCCCTTCGCGGCGAAGAATTCCTTGGCCTCCTCGCGCGACCAGATCTCGCGGGTGAAGGGTTTGTTGCGGGCGATGATCTCGCGCATCTTCTTCTCGATGACCGGCAGGTCCTCGGGCGTGAAGGGCTCGTTGCGGGCGAAATCGTAGTAAAAGCCGTTCTCGATCACCGGGCCGATGGTCACCTGCGTGCCCGGCCACAATTCCTGCACGGCCTCTGCCAGCACATGGGCGCAGTCGTGGCGGATAAGTTCCAGCGCGCGCGGATCCTCGCGGGTGACGAGTTCGATCCTGCCGCCGGTCTCGATCGGGTGGGACATGTCGCGCAATTCGCCGTCCAGCGCATAGGCGACGGATTTCTTGGCGAGCGACTTGGCGATGGATTCGGCAACCTCGCCGCCGGTCACGCCGGCGGGGAATTCACGCGCATTGCCATCGGGGAAAACGAGAGAAACATTCATGGGTCTTGCTCCTGTCCAGTCCCGCATACGGGCGCGGGTGGTCGCCGCGCATATAGGGGAAAGGGCGGGGTCGGGGCAAGGGGGGGTAGGATGGAGGGCGGCAAACCATGACTTGCGTGTCATGCTTGCAAATCCCGTCGTGTCTTGCCGATCCGATGTGCTTCACTTCCCAATATCAATGTTATCGATTTGGATAGCTATTCCTTTCGAAGTTGTGGAATCTTGATAGATCATGACTGAAGCAAACCGTGTTGTTCCGGATCCTGTTGCAAGAGAAAGAGCGCTGCGTCGGGCTGCGATGCCCGAATCCCTTCTAATTCCGATCGCCGCGGTCGATCGGGACGCGATTGTTCGACACATCGGCAGCGTGTGTGAACCCATCCCCGGCGTTAGAATGGGAAATGCCTTTCGCGTGATAGCCGAAGGCGGGCCACGACCTTCTGACTTATCAGTATGGCGGCATCAGAACGCGCATGTGATAAGCCAGACAGTGCAAGTCTGGGTGGCCGCCAAATACACGGGATATCGCAAGGCCTATAAGACTGTCTTCCCCCATGAAGACATTCGAGGGCGAGTCGTTCACCACATCATGAACCGGCGATACGCCCGGTTGCATGGATTCGAATACGTGCGAGTTGTGCCCATTTCCAATGCTACGAACGTCAGCAGTGGCTTTTCGGAAAGTTGGGGAGTTAACCTGACAAGGGCCGGAACTCTACGCAGCCGAATTGGGGAAGCATCGATCAGCTATGCCGATCTTGCGCATATGATGAGTATGCTGGACATGCCAGCCGGTGGAGGGGTGATGGACAATGTCCGGGAAGCCGCCTCGCTCTTGTATCCAGCATAGTCGTACCGCGAGGCAGGAGTTTCGCCGCCGGCGCTCACGCCGGGTCATCCGAACCCGCGGAATCTCCATCGTTATCGTCCGCCTCTTCCACCTCCGGCAGTTCGGGTCGCACAGCCTTCATTTCCTTCAATTCGGAGAACAGCGCGTTTCGCTGATCGGGAGCAAGTGCATCGAGGAGAGCCAACACTTCCTGTTCGGCGGAGATAATGAAGTCGGCGGCCTTGTCTGCGAGAATCGAACGCTCGGCAGCCTGATTTCCGGCCATTCCGAGATAGAAGCTAAGCACAACTGCCGCCAATCCGCGCGCGGACAGGAAACCGCGAGTCTTCGCCTTGTGCGACAACTGCCCTTCCCGTTTCAGAGCGTCCAGCAATGAGAGCAGCAATTCCCTGTCTTCAGGCCGGATCGCCAGGACTTCTCCTGCCACCTCCGCGACCCTGCGGGCAGGAGCAAACAGGTCTTCGCGCAGCAGAAACGCACCCGCCTCGTCATCGAGTTCCCTTGCCGTGGGGAAACGGCGGACGAAGGGAGCTGCGGCGCGGATCAGGCTCTCAAAAGCCCGGCGCTTGGAAGCGTCGAGCGGATTCTCGTTGCGTCGGCGTTTGGTGCGTATTTCAGCGTCGAAATCGAGAAACGAACCGAGGTCGACCGTGGTGTCATAGAGGGTCGCCACGTTGCTCGCCAAGACGTTCACATCGACGTCGACAGCGCCCAGAAAGCGTTTCACTGCATCTTCGAAACCGGAATCACCCCAGTTCAGAATGTCCTCAATGCCATGGCACGACGCGGAGAATTCTCGCGCACGTCGGCGAAGGCCTTCGTGCAATTGCCCGGTGGTAAGGTCCTGCGCGGCCTCAAGGTCGGATAGTCTGGCCCTTCCTTCCTTCTCGAAGAAGTCGCCACCGTGCCGCCACCCATCGGCCATATCATCCAGAGCGGCATGGAGCACCTTTCTCTCCTCCTCCACCCATTTCGCGATATCGGCATTCACCGCTTCCGCGTCGCGATCCCACCATTTGTCGGGTTGCTCGGCGATCCTCAGTTCAAGGGCCTGGCTGAATGGTGAGCCCCGCGCCCCGCCTGATTCAGCGGCCGCAAGATACCAGGCTTTCCAATTTTCCCAGATCGTCTCCCCTCTGTGTTTACCGGTCACCTCAGGACCGTGGCCGATGTCGCGAAGACGGTTGTGAAGAGTTGCGGGGAGCGGCTCACGCCACAAGGTCGCCCGCAGCAAGGCCTTCGCCTGCTCGGCAGGTGGCGCATCCTCACTTTCCAGCAGCCATTGCGCGTCCTGTGAGACGCTTCGCCAAACGGCGATGCCGGCGTCGGTGACGGCGTCCATGCTGGCGGCGTCGGCGGAGGAGTAGGCGGAGGAGTAGGCGGCGGCGGAGGAGGCGGCGGCGGCGTCGGCGGAGGAGTAGGCGGCGGAGGCGGCGGCGGAGGAGGCGGAGGCGGAGGAGTAGGCGGCGGAGGCGGCGGCGGAGGAGGCGGAGGCGGCGGCGGAGGCGGCGGCGGCGGCGGCGGCGGCGTCGGCGGAGGAGGCGGCGGCGGCGGCGGCGGAGGAGGCGGAGGCGGCGGAGGAGGCGGCGGAGGAGGCGGAGGCGGCTCTCATATCGCGAGTTGGATATGTTCTCGCAACTCGCGATATGATGTTCGCGCGGAATACGGCGAGCGTCAATTCCTGCTTTAGTTTAATCGGTGCGTCAGTCCGCCACTCATCGGCAACCAGCGGCAGCACGCGCATCGCGACGCGATGGGCGATCACCCGTGTCCATTCGGCCGGCTGTTTCTCAAGCCAGGCTTCCAGATCTTTCTCGTCTTTGAAACCCGGATGTGCCATCGCCTCCCCTTCCCGCGTCCGGAACTCGTTCAACCGGTCCAGTGCCTGCTGCAGGACGCCGGCGATCAACTCGCCGTCCGCCGGTTCCAGGGCGATCGCGCTCCCTTCGCTCACCACCCCCG
>JAUIBM010000005.1 GCA_030428345.1 Alphaproteobacteria bacterium
CCCGGCTTCACAGGATCTGAAAGCCGGAGCGCGCGCCGCCGCCATCTTCGTCATCGCTCTCCTGGCGGGAACCCTGGGCTGGGCGCCGCTCTCCATCGCCTTTCTGGGCGGCGCGGTCGGCGTGGTCCTCACCGTAAACCAGTTCCTTGCGGTAGGCCGCCTCGACCTTCTGGTTGTTGAAATACAGGCCCGGCAGTTTCTGGCCGACGAGCGCCAGCAATATCGTTCCGAAGAGCGACCAGACGATCGCCGCAACGACAAGGGGCTCAGGAATCTCCCCCACAATGGGAAGGGAGGTGATCTGCTGACCAAGCCGGCGCAGGATCGGCAGGAAGGCGATCAGGGTCAGAACCGAGTCGAGGGCGTTGACGCCCAGCGCCTCGACCGTTTCAGCGAAGCGCATGGTGTCTTCCTGGACGCGCTGCGAGGCGCCCTCGACCTTGCGAAGCTTCGGCCAGTTGGCGGTGTAGAATTCGTTCATCGCCGTTCGCCATCTGAAAATGTAGTGGCTCACCACAAATCGGGTGACGACAAGGACAGCGATCCAGACGAAGGCGATGGTGATGAAATCGAGCACGCCCATGTAAAGATCGGTAGCCGGAACCGTGCCCTTGGTGTCGCCGGTCAGCGCCCTCTGGACCATGTCGTAGAACGTACCGCGCCAATTGTTCAGCGCGACGCTTGTCTGCACGGAGAAGGCTGTCGTGAACAGGATGAAGGCGGAAGCCAGGATCGACCACATCTGCCAGCGATGCGGGGAAAAGACGAACCAGAAGAGGGCGAAGGGCACAACCGAGGCGATGTAGTACAGATAGAGCCAGAGCATGTCTGGCGTGAAGAAATAGTAGACCGTTCCCACTTCCTCCGCCCCCGGCATGGGCGGCAGCCCGACAATGCCACCCCATTGGCTGGCGCCGGAATACCAAAGTCCCATCGAAAGCGCGCACCAGAGAAGGAAGGATAGAAAGAACAGCTTGGGGCGGGGAAAGAAAGAATGAAACACGACGTTGGATCTCCCGTGTAGCCCGAGCGGGCAGAAGAAATCGCGGTTTGACCGCGAATTGCGGAGGCATCAAGTCAATTTCCGGAGATTTCCAATTGTTAACAATCGGGAATTTCGGACAGGCTCTCCCTGCGTTAACCACTCGTCAAGACATTCTTAACGCCGCGCTTACCACGTCCACGGAAAATCAGCCCCACAGAGGCGATTCGTACGGGGTACGCGCAAGATGCACATCATTTCCGATACCGGCATACGCAGCATCGTCATGTCCGCCGACGAGGAGGCCCGCGAGGCCGACCGGCACGCGCGCATGCTCGAGGACATCTATCTCGATATCGACGATCTCGATCCGACACATTGTCCGCCGGACCGGCGGTTCTATCGGGGAGAGAAGGAAGCCTGGGTCTACGACCACGGCAATATCTGCGAACTGGTGTTCGTGCGGCGCGAAGAGGAATAGAATTCCCCGAAAGCGTGCGCTGAGCGCGCTATTGCTCGAACAGAGGCAGGCGGACGCGGGCGCGTCCCCCGCCTCCAGGCGCCTCGTCCAGCGCGATCGACCCGCCAAGCGCCTCGACCAGGTTGCGCACGATGGCGAGCCCGAGCCCGGCGCCGCCGGTGCGGCGATTGCGCGAGGCCTCGTTGCGCACGAATGGCTCAAGCAGCAATTCGCGCTGCTCGGGCGCAATGCCGGGCCCCTCGTCATCAACGGTCAGCACCACGAAGCCCTCTTCCAGATCGAGCGCCAGATGCGCCACGCCGCCATATTTGATGGCGTTGTCGGCAAGGTTTGAAACGATCCGCCGCAACGCGACGCGGTCGCCCAGGATCATGCATTCTCCCACCCCCACGGCGGCCCGCCAGTCGATTGCGCCGCCGGCGGCGCGGCGATCCTCGACCTCGCTGCGCACGATCTGGACGAAGTCGACCAGTTCCGTCTTGAGTTCCCCCACGCCGGCGCGGCTCGCCAGCAGCGCGTCGTCGAGCAACCGGATCATGTCGGCGATATCGCCGATGGCGCGCTCGCGCTGCGTCTCCTCGGCGATGAGATCCACCCGCAACCGCAGCCGCGTCGCGAAGGTGCGCACATCGTGGGAAATGCCGCCGAGCATCGCCATGCGGGCGCGCGAAAGCTGCGTCAGGCGTTGCTGCATGCGGTTGAAGGCGTCGATAAGGGCGCGGATTTCCGGCGCGCTCCGCCGGGCCTGCGGCAATTGCACCGGATCGCCCGCCGGATCGATCCGGTCGACGGCGGCGGCGAGGCGGGCGAGCGGACGCGTCTCGCGATGCATGACGAGCAGCGAGACGAGCGCGATGATCGTTCCGAACAGGCCGGCGCCGATGCCGACGGGCAGGCCCACCCGGTTGAGCAATATGGCGTTTCGGCTTTCGACGATCAGCACCTCCCCGGTCTTCAGCCCCACATTGACATGCAGCGTGGTGGCAACCCGCGAGAAGAAATGCGGGAACAGTCGCTGTGCCGGAAACGCGGGAAGGGTGGCGACCACGCTGGGCCGCCCTCCCAGCGCGGCGGCGAATTGCGCAGCCAGCTTTTCGCTTGCCGGACGTGCATTGGCCGGCAACGCGCCCATGGCGGACGCCTGCGCAAGCCGGACCTCAACGAGGGTGGAATTGACCGCGCGAAGCACCATTGGCCGGCTGGCCGGCGGAGCGTTCTCGACCAGATCGACGATCGCGGCGATGTGGCCGGCGACTTCGTCGTCCGCGGGACGCTCGACGCTGTTGTGGCGGTAGAACAGGGTGATGACGGCGATCCAGAGCGCCATGACGGCGATCAGCACCATCATGGTGATCCGCGCCGCCATCGAGAGCCTCAGCATCACGATGCAGGCCGCACGGCGAGCGTGAACAGATAGCCGCCATTGCGAACGGTGCGGATGAAGTCGCCCTGCGGACGCGCCGCTTCAAGCTTGCGCCGCAGGCGCGAGACCAGCATGTCGACCGTGCGGTCGAAAGGATCGGCGCTTCGCCCGCGCGTGAAATCCAGGATCTGCTCGCGGGTGAGCACCCTGCGCGGGCGTTGGACGAAGCAGGCGAGCAGATCGAACTCGGCGCTGGTCAGCGTCAGTTCGCCTGTCCCGCCCTCGGCCAGCGTGCGCGCGTCGAGGTCGATGATGAACGAGTCGAAGGCGTAGCGGCGAGTCGGGGCGGCGAGCGTCGCGATGGCGCTGCGGCGCAGCAGGGCGCGCACCCGCGCCAGCAATTCACGCGGGCCGAAGGGCTTCGCCAGATAGTCATCCGCCCCCATTTCCAGGCCGACCACCCGGTCGATCTCGTCGCTCTTGGCGGTCAGCATGAGGATCGGCGTGGTGGAAGCGGCCCTGATGCGACGGCAGATCGACAGCCCGTCCTCGCCCGGCAGCATGAGATCGAGAATGAACAGGTCCGGGCGCAGGCGGGCGAGCGCGGCGTCCATCTCGACGGCGCTTTCGGCGCCTTCCACCGTAAAGCCCTCGCGGCGCAGCAGGTCCGCGACCAGCGTACGGATATCGGGATCGTCCTCGACGATCAGGATGGTGGCGATCGGCGCGCTCATGCCGTTTTTTCCGCCAATTGCCTGGGTCGCGCAAGCGCGGCGGCCGGTTCTTACAAACCGTTACAAGCGGGTGACAAATCGCCAAGAAACGATGCCCGCCATTCACGCGCGGCTGACAATCGCTCCCCATTCTCTGTTTCAGGATCGGGCGGAAACCACGATCCGAGGGGCGCATCCAACCCGCAAAGAATGGAGAATGCCACCATGACACGTTACCTCTCGATTTCCGCGATCGCCCTTGCGATGTCCGTGACCGCAATCGCGGAGGCAAACGCCTGGAACCGCACCGCCACCGTCAGCGGGCCCTATCGCAGCGCCACCGTCCATGGCTCGGGAAGCTGCGCCAATGGCGTCTGCAACCGCCAGATCACGCGCTCCGGCCCCAATGGCTATTCGGCGACCCGCAGCGGAAGCGTCAACTGCGATCCCAATACCGGCTCGTGCAGCGGCCACAGCACGGTGACCGGACCGTATGGCGGAACGATCGTCCGCCAGGGATCCGTCAGCCGCTAACCGTAGCCGCCGGCGCGGAAAGGTCCCTCGCCCGGGGGGCCTTGCGGGCCGGGTCCTTCCCACCCCCCGTGCGGGGACCCGGCCCATCATCCTGGAGAATTGCCATGCAAATGCTCAACGAACTTTTCGGCCCCGGAGCCAGCCTTACGATCGTGGCGCTCGCCCTCGCGTTCATGGTCCTGGAATATCTGCTTGCCAGGCTCGCGTCTTACGATATCGAGACGCATGATCTGCGCGAGAGCGCCGCCTCGGTGGCGATCTCGTTCGGCCAACAGGCGATCAAGGCGCTGGAGGCGGGGCTGGTCGCGATCCCGTTCGCGCTGGCTTACAACCATCGTCTGCTTGATTTCGACACGGCCGCCCCCCTCGCCATCGCGATGCTCTTCCTGGCGACGGAGTTCTTCTACTACTGGCAGCATCGCGCCTCCCACCGCATCCGCTGGATGTGGGCGACCCATGCCGTCCACCATTCGCCGACGCGGATGAACTTCACCGCCGCGATCCGCCTTGGCTGGACCGGTACGATCTCGGGAAACTTCCTGTTCTACCTGCCGCTCGCCTGGATCGGCTTCAATCCCCTCGCCGTGGTCTCCATGCTCGGCGCGAACCTTCTCTACCAGTTCTTCGTCCACACCGAACTGGCGCCGCGCCTCGGTCCCTTGGAATGGGTGCTCAACACCCCGGCCCATCATCGGGTGCACCATGCCTCGAACGCCTCGTGCCTCGACCGCAATTACGGAGGGGTGCTGATTATCTTCGACCGCCTGTTCGGCACTTTCGCCGAAGCGCCGAAAAGCGAGCCGCTGCGTTACGGGCTCGTGGGCGTGGAGCCGACCCTCAACCCGCTCCGCGTCGCGCTGGGCGAGTGGGGCCGCATGTTCGCCGATCTGCGCAAGGCGCGCTCGCTCAAGGAGGGCCTGACGTTCCTGTTCGCGCGGCCCGGCACGTTCAAGAGTCTAGACAAGGTCGACCCGTCAGGGGACCGGACCCGGACGAGCCGCCACGCCCGCCCTATGCAAGACACGCCGCTCGTTCCAGGAGAATGACAATGACCATCCGGACACCCAGAAAAAGCCGCGCCATGCTCGCCGGCATGCTTGCAGCGGCATTGATCCTGCCCGCCGCCGCCCTTGCCCAATCCGGCGTCGACACCAGCAATGTCAGCATGGCGACCAAGATGCAGATGCTGAACCTGATCCGGCTGTGCAAGAGCGATTTCGACCGCGAATGCTCCGGAACGGAGCCCGGAGGCGGACGCATCGTCGCCTGCCTCAGCGCGCATGAAGCGACCTTGTCGCCGGTCTGCAAGCAGGCCCTGCCGGCCGCAGCGGCGCTGCGCGACAGCGCGGCGGCCTCGGGCGAACTGCCGAAATAGAGCGAGGTCGGAGGGCCGCGACGGGAACGGCCGCCGAAAGCGGCGACAGAACAAAGGCGCGCGCCCGGTCACCCGGTCAGGCGCGCCTCGCGCGATGCCCCGCGCCGGGCGGGATGCCGGCGAACTCGAACGCCACCAGTTCAACCATCGCCTGGCACGCCGCGGACTCCTGCCCGGCTTCCACCGCTCCCACCAGCGCATTGCAGCGCGCCGTCTGGCTCTCTCGGAAACGGGTGCGCCCGGCTTCGGGAACGGCGACGGCGACGATCGCCAAAGTGAGTTCGACCAGCCCCAGCGCCGAACGCAGCAGCGGATTGGCGGAAGCGTCGACAATCACGCGGTGCACCTCCAGCGCCGCCAGCGCATGGGCCTCCATGTCCTCATGCGCCAGTTCCATCTGATGCACCCAGTATTTGAGCAGGCGGATATGCTCGGCATTGCGCTGGAGGGCTGCAAGGCCGGTGGCGTGTTCCTCCAGCCTGGTGCGCACATCGAACAGACCGGCCACGAATTCCGGCGTCATGTCGGCCTCGAAATGCCAGGCAAGCACCTGGCGGTCGAAGAAATTCCAGCGACTGCGACTGGAAACCCTCGTGCCGACCTTGGGGCGCGCCTCGACGATGCCCTTGGATTCCAGTGTGCGCAGCGCCTCGCGCAGCACCGTTCGCGAGACGCTGAAGCTGGCCATCATCTCGGCGTCGCTGGGAAGGGTCGAGCCGACGGGATAGCGGCCGGAAACGATTCCACCGCCAATCTCGTTGATGACGAAGGCATGGAAGTTGCGCGCCGAGGGCCGCCCCGAAAGGGAGCGCAACAGGCTTCCCGGTTCGCTCATGCGCCCGCCTGTCGCCGGCCCGATGAAGCGCCGGCGGCGCGGCGCGGCGCGCAGTCAGGACCCCATGCACCTGCCGGCCCGGTCGCTTGCGGTCTGCTCACTGCCGCTAAGCTCCCCCGGGCGACCTGTCCGCGCGGGTGGACGCGGCGAAGACCAGCCGCTGCAATACGATGAACAGGAACAACAGGAAGCCGATCACGATCTTGGTCCACCAGCTCGATAAGGTCCCGTCGAAGATGATGTAGGTCTGGACGAGGCCGAGCAGCATCACGCCCACGAAACTGCCGAAAACGAAGCCGTATCCCCCGGTCAGGAGGGTGCCTCCGATCACCACCGCGCCAATCGCGTCCAGTTCGACGCCGACCGCAGCCAATGGGTAGCCGGCGGAGGTATACAACGAGAAAACCAGTCCGGCCAGACAGGCGAGCACACTGGAGAGCATGTAGATCGTGACCGTGGTGCGGACCACCGGAACGCCCATCAGCGATGCGGACGTGGCGTTGCCGCCCAGCGCGTAGACATAGGAGCCGAAGCGCGTCCTGTGGGCGAGCACGGCCCCCACCAGGAACACGAGCACCATGAGCATGCCGATGAAGCTGAGCTTTCCGCCGCCCGGCATGCGGATGGCGAGCGAGGTGAGGTAACTGTAGAACTCGTGATTGATCGGCACCGAATCCTGCGTGATCACCGATGCGCCGCCCCGCGCCAGAAACATGCCGGCAAGGGTGACGATGAAGGCCGGCACCTGCAAATAGTGGATGGCCAGGCCCATCGCCGCGCCGAATAGCGCCGCGATGGCGAGCGCGATGGCGAAGGCGGCGAGCGGATGCATCCCGACAGAACTGATCAGCACCGCGACCAGGACTCCGGTGAAGCCTATCACCGCCCCAACCGACAGATCGATGCCGCCGGAGATGATGACGAAGGTCATGCCGACCGCCGTGATGCCGAGGAACGCGTTGTCGGTCAGGAAATTGCCCAGGACACGCGTGGAAAGCAGCGCCGGAAACTGCATGACGGCCGCCGCATAGGCGATGATGAAGATGGCGACTGTTGCCAAGAGCGGGCGCAGGCTGCGGTGCATCGCAGGCTCCTCTTCTCGCCCCGTCCGAACCAGGCGAGCACCATGGTCGCGAATGGCGACTGGATCATCAGGATCAGGGTGATGATGCCGGCCTTGACCACGAGGTTGAACTCGGGGGGATAGCCGGAGACCAGAATGCCGGTGTTCATCGCCTGAATGATCAGCGCGCCGACAACCGCCATGGGGATCGAGAACCGCCCGCCGAGCAGCGAGGTGCCGCCGATCACCGCGGCAAGGATGGCGTCGAGTTCCAGCCAGAGCCCGGCATTGTTGGCGTCGGCGCCGTGGATGTAGGCTGCCACGATGATCCCGGCGATGGCGGCGCAAAGCCCGCAGAGCGAATAGACGACGATCAGAAGCAGGCGGCTGCGGATGCCGGCGAGCGTCGCCGCCGAACGGTTGACGCCGACCGCCTCTATGAAAAGACCGATGGCGGTTCTTCGCACGGCGAGGGTCGCCAGCAGCATGAGCAAGAAGGCGATGACCACCGGCATCGGCAGGCCGAGAAACGAGCCGGTGCCGATATAGATCAGCGCCGGATCGGAGAAGGTCACGATCGAGCCCTCGGTGATGAGCTGTGCGATGCCGCGCCCGGCGACCATGAGCACCAGCGTGGCGATGATCGGCTGGATGTCGAGCAGCGCCACGAGCACGCCGTTCCATATGCCGCACAGCAGGCCGGCCGCCAGCGCCCCGGCCACCGCCGCGGCTGTCGAATGGCCCGCATCGACCATGGTCGCGGCCACCGCGCCGGCCACCGCCATGACCGCGCCGACCGAAAGATCGACCCCCTTGGTGGCGATGACGCCGGTCATGCCGCCCGCAAGAATGGCGACGGGCGCGCCGCGATTGAGCACGTCGATCAGGCTGCCGAACAGGCGGCCGTCCTGCCATTCGATCTTGAAGAATCCGGGAAACAGGATCCAGTTGAGCAGCAGCACACCCGCCAGCGCGACCGTCTGGGTATTGATGATCCGGTTGAGCGGAAAGCGGCTCATGTCGAGGCCTCTTCATGGGCGGCGATGGCCTGGACGATGATGCCCGGATTGATCTCCTGGCCGCGCAATTCGGCGACCATTTCGCGATCGCGCATGACGACGACGCGCGAGGAATAGGCGACGACCTCGTCGATCTCGGAGGAGATGACGAGGAGCGCCATGCCGTCATTGCGCAGCCGGTTGATGGTGCGCACGATTTCCGCGTGGGCGCCGACATCGATGCCGCGCGTCGGCTCGTCGAGGATCAGGAAGTCGGGATCGGTCGCCATCCAGCGCGCCAGGATGACCTTTTGCTGGTTGCCGCCCGACAGCAATTTGACCGGCATGTCGAGCGAGGCCGCCCGGATGTCCATCGCCTCGCCGAACTGTCCGGCGAGCTCGAGCTGTTCGTCGCGGTTGAGCGCACGGAACCAGCCAAGCTTTCCCTGGAGGGCGATGACGATGTTCTCGCGCACCGACAGATCGCCGAAAATGCCGTCGGCCTTGCGGTCCTCGGGACAGAAGCCGATGCCGTAGCCGATGGCGTCGGTCGCCGCCTTGATGGAAACCGCCTTGCCCCTCAGCGTGACCGAGCCGGAATCGGCCGGGTCGACGCCAAACATGATTCGCGCCATCTCTGTGCGGCCGGAACCCAGCAGGCCGGCGACGCCGATCACCTCGCCCTTGTGCACATCCAGCGTGAAGGGCTGGACCGAGCGCTTGCGGCCGTAATCCGTGAAGGACATCAGCACCTCGTCGAAGGCGCGCTCCGCCTCCAGGCTGGTCGAACCGGAAAAGGCGATGTCCTTGCCGAGCATGCGGCGCACCAGATCGGTGCGGGTCATCTCGCCCAGTTCGCTGGTCTCAACCAGCTTGCCGTTCCGCAACACCGTGACGCGGGCGTCCAGGGCGAAGACCTGATCGAGAAAGTGGGTGATGAAGACGATGGCCAGGCCCTGCTGCTTGAGGCCGGAAACCACCTCGAAAAGCCGCTGGACCTCGTCGCGGTCGAGACTGGCCGTTGGCTCGTCGAGAATGAGCACCTTGCCGGAAAGCTGGACGGCGCGCGCGATCGCCACGATCTGCTGCACGGCGACCGAATGCATGCCCAATTCGCTGGACGGGTCGATGTCGAGGCCGTAGCGCGTCAGCAGGACCCGCGCCTCGCGGTCCATCCGGCGGCGGTCGACAAGGCCGAAACGGGTCGGCTGGTGACCGAGAAACAGATTTTCGGCGACCGAGCGGTTGGGCAGGAGATTGACCTCCTGGTAGACTGTCCCGATGCCATAGGACTGGGCGTCGAGCGGGCTGTCGAACTCGACTTCGACCCCGTCGACGTGAATGCTGCCGCCGTCAGGCTGGTAGGCTCCGGTCAGGATCTTGATCAAGGTCGACTTGCCGGCGCCGTTCTCGCCGAGAAGGGCGTGAACCTCGCCGGGAAGCAGGCCGAAATCGACCGCATCCAGCGCCGTGTTGTTGCCGAAGACCTTGGAGACCCCACGCGCCTCCATTCGAAAGGCCGTTTGCGTCAACTCGCTCCCCCCATGCTTGCCGCGCCGGCGCGGGCCGGCAACGAACCCCGCCGGAATGCCGGCGGGGCGCGCATTGTCGTGTCTGGGATTAGTAACCCAAACCCTTGCGGCGTTCATACTCCCCTTTCGGGTCGTCTGCCGGGGTGTACAGCTTGGACTCGGTGATGATGAACTTCGGCGGAACCGTGCCGTCCTTCTTGAAGGCCTCCAGCACGTCGAAGGCGGGGCCGGCCATGTTTGGCGTCAGTTCCACCGTGGCGTTGGCCTCGCCGGCTTCCATCGCCTTGAAGATGTCCGGCACGGCGTCGATGGAAACGACCAGGATGTCCTTGCCCGGCTTCAGGCCGGCGTCCTTGATCGCCTGGATGCCGCCGACGGCCATGTCGTCATTGTGGGCATACATGGCGCAAAGGTCCTTGCCGCCATTCTCGGCCTTGAGGAAGCCTTCCATGACTTCCTTGCCCTTGGAGCGGGTGAAGTCGCCGGTCTGGCTGCGGATGATCTTGAAATTGGCGTGGCCGGCGATCGCCTCTTCAAAGCCCTTCTTGCGGTTGATCGCCGGCGTCGAGCCGACGGTGCCCTGCAGTTCGACGATGTTGCACGGCTTGTCGCCGACCGTCTTGACCAGCCATTCACCCGCGACGCGGCCTTCCTTGACCTGGTCGGACGCAACCGAGGTCAGGTAGAGATCCTCGGGTCCGTCAATGCCGCGGTCGAGCAGCACGACAGGAATATTGGCTTCCTTGGCCTCGCCAAGCACCGATTCCCAGCCGGTGGCGACGACCGGCGCGACAAGAATGGCGTCGACGCCCTGCGCGATGAAGCCGCGGATCGCCTTGATCTGGTTTTCCTGCTTCTGCTGGGCGTCGGCGAATTTCAGGTTGACGCCGCGCTTTTCGGCTTCCTGCTTGGTGACCGAGGTCTCCGCCGCGCGCCAGCCCGATTCCGAGCCGATCTGCGAGAACCCGACCGTCATATCCGCCGCGAGGGCAGAAGAAGACAATGCGGTAGCAATGCCTGCCGCAAGGGCAAGCCTCTTCAAAATGGTCATGATTTCCTCCAAACGCCGGAGAACATTCCTCCACCCCCGGCAGAAGAGTCGATATCATTAGTACTATTATATGTAAATAGCGTTCGGGACGGCGCCCGACGCCCGCTCCGCGGGCCCTATCCCGCCGGTTTGTCCGGCATGCCGAGGAGGCACATCAGCGTCTGCTGGCCGATCGCCACGAGGGTGCGCTGCGCGCCCGACTGCGCGAAAACCTCGAGTTGGCAGACGGTCAAGGTGCGGCCCGATTTGACCACCCGGCCGATCGCGTCGAGAAATTCACCGCGGGCCGGGTTGAGCAGATTGACCTTGAATTCGACGGTCAGGACCGAACTGTCCGGCGGGAACATGCTGAAGCCGGCATAGCCGCCGGCGGAATCGGCGATCGCCGAAAGACCTCCGGCATGGAAGAATCCGTGCTGCTGGGAAAGCTCTGGCCGATAGGGCATGCGGATGGTCACCAGGCCGCGCCGCACCTCCTGCAGGCTGGCGCCCAGATGCGCCATCAGTCCCTGCCGCGCAAAGCTCTCGCGCACCCGCTGTTCGGCTTCCTCCCCCGCCGCCGCGCCAATCTCATCCGCCATGGAACCTCCCTGTCCTTCAAGTCAAAGCTACTGCCGCATGACGTGCGGCGATCAGCAGATTGTACCGCGGTCGCCGCCTTGTCACCTGCCTTGGCGCGCGGAAGCGAGGGAGCGATCCGGGAAGGATCTCTTGTTTGGCGTGAATTGTCCTCTCTTGGTCCGCACGCGGCATTTCGCCTTGTGCTGCAAGCCCTATTCTGCTCCCATCATCACCACCAAGGGATACGAAAATGACCGACAAGACCGCATTGATCGTTATCGACGCACAGGAATCCTTCCGCCATCGCCCCTATTTCACCCAGGAAGGGGTGGCCGCCTATCTGGAGCGCCAGCAGGCGCTGATCGACGGCGCAAGCGCCGCCGGGCTGCCGATCGTCCAGGTTTTCCACGTCGAGGATTCCGGCCCCTTCGCGAAGGCTTCCGGATTTGTCAGGACGCTCGAGCCGCTGCGCATCGCGCCCGATGCGATCTTCGAAAAGCGCCGCCACAGCGCGCTCGTCGGCAGCGGGCTCGATGTCTGGCTGACCAGGAACGGCATTCACCGCCTGATCGTCTCGGGCATCCGCACCGAACAGTGCTGCGAGACGACGACGCGCCACGCCTCGGACATGGGCTATGCGGTCGACTATGTGGGCGAGGCGACGCTGACCTTTCCGATGACGGATGCGGGCGGGCGCGAATGGAGCGCGGCGGAGATCCGGGCGCGCACCGAACTGGTTCTTGCCGACCGCTTTGCGCGCATAGTGAGCGTGGAAGAGGCGCTGGCCGGCGCGGCGCAGAAGGCCGCCGCATGAGCACGGGCGCGCGGCCGATCGATCCGAGAACCGTTCCGGTCTTCATGGTCGTGCCGCCGCGCGCCCTGCTGCTCGACATCGCCGGTCCGGTGGAAGTGCTGCGCAAGGCCAATCTGGAGCAGGCCGGCGTACGGTTCGAGGTCGCCTATGTCGGGCCGTCATCGACCACAGGCAGTTCGATCGGGCTTGAGCTTGCCGGAATCGATCCGCTTCCCGATGCATTGCCACACGATGCGATGGTGATCATCTCCGGGTCGGCCGACGAGCCGATGGGGCAAGATCGCGCAGACCGGGCGCAGGATGGGCCACGGGAGGCGGCGATCGTCGCCTGGCTGAAAAGCGCCATCCGACCGGGAATGAAGCTGGTGACGATCTGCTCGGGCGCGCTGCTGGCCGCCCGCGCCGGGCTTCTCGAAGGGCATGACTGCACCACCCATCACGGCACGATCGAGGCGTTGAGGCGCGAGGCGCCGACGGCCCGCATCCGCGAGAACCGCCTCTTTGTGGAGGATGGCGAGCGGCTGAGCAGCGCGGGAATAACGGCCGGCATCGATCTGATGCTGGCCATCGTGGCGCGCGAATGCGGCCATGCGACGGCCGTGGCGGTGGCGCGCTACCTGGTCGTCTATCTGCGTCGGGGCGGCGCCGATCCGCAGCATTCGCCCTGGCTGGAGGGGCGCAACCACATCCATCCCGCCATTCACCGCGCCCAGGATGCGATGGCGGGCGACCCGGCCCGCGACTGGACGGTGGAAGCGCTGGCCAGGATCGCAGCGACCAGCCCGCGCAATCTCTCGCGCCTCTTCAACGAGCATACCGGGATGAGCGTGATCGACTACATGAACAGGATGCGGATCGCCCTGGCGCGCGAACTCGTGATCGGCTCGCGGCTCGACATGGAGAGCGTGGCGGAACGCGCCGGCTTTGCTTCGACACGGCAGTTCCGCCGCGCCTGGAACCGGCTGCACGACGCCCCGCCGGCGCGCATGCGCGCCGCCGCCTCGTGAGGGATCAGCCGCGCTCCGCCGGCGCTGGACCGACATAGCGGGCCCGCGGGCGGATAAGCCGGTCCTCGCGGCGCTGTTCCAGTGCGTGGGCGATCCAGCCGACCGCGCGCCCGATGGCGAAAAGGGCGAGCGCCGCGCCCGGCGGCAGGCCATAGGCCCGGCGCAGCGAGACCAGCGCGAAATCGATGGTCGGGGCGCGGCCCGCCCCCTCCTGCATGGCGACGGCAATCGAATCGCGCATCGGGTCCGGCGGCAACAGCGGCAGCAGCGCATTGCAGCGCGGATCGCCCTGCGGGTAGAGCGGGTGGCCGAAGCCCGGAACGCCGTCGCCGCGCCGCAGCCGCGCCTCGATGACCGATGCGGCGTCGCCCGTCGACAGGACCTCGTCGAAGAAAATCTCCACCAGGCTGGTCATCCCCCCGTGCAGCGGGCCGCTGAGAGCGCCAAGCCCGGCATTGAGGCATGCTCCCAGCGAAGCGCCGGTCGAGGCGACGACGCGCACCGCAAAGGCGGAGGCGTTGAATTCGTGGTCGGCGAGCAGCACCAGTGCGCGGCTCACCCGATCCGCCCCTTCCTGCGACAGCGACCATGCCTGCGCCAGATGCTGGTGGACGGGTTCGGCTTCCGGCTGCGTGTTGCTGGCGGCGGCGGCCATCGCGCGCACCAGGGCGGCCGCACCGCTCCACAGACGGCGGCCGTCGCGCTGCCACATGATCGCCCTGCCGGCCGGCGCCAGCAGCAGCAGGGCCTGGCATCGCTCGACCAGCGGCACGGATCGCAGCCCCGCCAGCAAGGCGGCGTCCCAATGCGGCGGCATGGATGCCGGATCGGCGAAGGGATCGTGATCGCCGCATTGCCAGAGCAGCCGCGCGGTCTCCTCCAGGGTGGCGTCCTCGGCCCATGTCCCCGCCGGATGGCCCCGGAAATACAGCCTGCCGTCCTCGATCAGCGTGATCGCGGAGTCGAGAACCGGAAGCCCCCAGTCGAGCGTCGAAGCCGCCGCCTCGCCGGGAGCGCGGTTCTGCTTCTTGCGGGTCTTCAGCGCCTCGATATCGCCGACACTGTAGAGGCGCTTGCGGGGATCGCCGGCCACCTCGCGGGTGCGGATCAGCTTGCGGCTGACATAGGCATAGAGGGTGGCGCGGCTGACGCCGAGGCTGGCGGCTGCGACATCCGCGCTGACGAAAGGGGCGTGATCGATCATGGCTCGTCTTACATTGATTATCTGAATCAATATTGACTACATTAGCGGCATTGTCATTTTCGGGCAATCGAAAGCAGCAGATTGTGAGGATTGCCATGACCCTTCAAACGAAAGTCAACGCGGCCGGCGCACAGGCCACGCAGGCGCCCGAAGGCGCTCCGATCGCCGGGCTGGACAATGTCGTCGCGGCGGAAACGGTGCTGAGCCATGTCGATGGAACCGCCGGCCGCCTCATCGTGCGCGGCTACGATCTGCACGAACTCGCGGGGTGGCGGTTCGAGGCGGTGCTGGCGCTGCTCTGGCGCGATCTTGCGCCGGGCGACCCCAATGAGGCCGAGATAACCGCCGCCCTGGGCAAGGCGCGCGAAAGCGCCTTCGCGCTGCTCGGGCCTCTTCTTGCGGCGACAGACGGGCTTTCGTCGGTCGAGGCGCTTCGCCTCCTGCTCTCGGCGCTGGCCGACAGTTCGGCCGAGGCCCATCACGTGCTCGCCATTGCCGCCGTGCCGGTATTTTCCGCCGCGATTGCGCGCAGACGCGCGGGCAAACAGCCGGTCGCGCCGGATGCCGCGCTCCCGCTTGCCGCCGATTTCCTGAGGATGCTGCATGGCGCGCCCGCCTCGCCCGAAAAGGTCAAGGCGCTGGAAACCTATCTGGTGACGGTGGCCGACCACGGCCTCAACGCCTCGACCTTCACCGCGCGGGTCATCGCCTCGACCCGGGCCGGCATGTTCTCCTCGGTCATCGGCGCGTTGTGCGCCCTCAAGGGCCCGCTGCATGGCGGCGCCCCCGGCCCGGTCCTCGACATGCTGGACGCGATCGGCGACGAGACGCGCATCGAGGCGTGGCTCGGCGAGGCGATCGACCGGGGCGAACGGCTCATGGGCTTCGGCCACCGCATCTACCGGGTCCGCGACCCGCGCGCCGACGTGCTGAAGCACGCTGTCGCCGCCCTGCGCGAGGAGAGCGGCAGGATCGGCTTCGCCGAGGCGGTGGAGGCGCAGGCGCTGAAGCTGCTGGCGCGCAAGAAGCCCGAACGCCGCCTCGACACCAATGTGGAGTTCTACACCGCCCTGGTGCTGGAGGCTGTCGGCTTCGACAGCGACGCCTTCACCAATGTGTTCGCCGCCGGGCGCATGGCCGGCTGGACGGCGCATGTGCTGGAACAGGAGAAGCTGGGACGCCTGATCCGGCCGCAGTCACGCTATACCGGGCCGATGCCGGCGGCCTCATAGGGGAGCGCGCTTCCCGGCCAGCGGGACTTTGCACTGTTCCGGCAGAACCTGATCCGCGCGGACGCCATGGGCGTCCGGGCGGCTTTCTTCCTGCGGCGGCGTCTCAATAGACCGCCTCATAGGCAGCGCACCGCTCCTGCTGGTTCATCGATTCCAGGAACGCCAGTTCGCCGCGCTTGTGGGCGATGTAGATCTCGGCGAAATCGCCGGGAAACCAGTCGCGGACGGTGTTGTTGGCCTCGAAGCGCCGCAGCGCCTCGTCCAGCGATTGCGGCAGGCGCACCAATCCGCGCCGTTCCAGTTCGGACGCGGAAAGCAGCGACAGGTCCTCCTGCGTCACCGCCGGCGCGGACAGGCCCTCCTCCAGCCCCTGCGCGCCGGCATGGACGATTGCCGCCAGCGCCAGATAGGGCGAGGCGGCGGCGTCGGCGGCGCGGAACTCGATATTGTATTGGCGGGCGACCGATTGAGTGTCGACGCTGGAGACCGGGCAGATGCGCAGGGCGGCCTCGCGGTCGCGCAAGCCGAGATTGTTGAACGCCGCGCTCCAGCGATGCGGCGTCAGCCGCAGGTAGGAAATGTCGGACGGCGCGGTCAAAGCGATGAAGGCGCCCAGATATTTCAGGACCCCGGCGACAAAGGAACCGGTCAGCGCCGACATGCCCGACGGTCCGTCGGGCGACCAGGTGGCGGGATCGCCCTTTGCATCCAGGAAACTCATGTGGATATGCACGCCATTGCCGACGCCCGCCGGATCGCGGATCGGCGTGAAGGTCGCTTCCTCGCCGTGGCGGGCGGCGGTCATCCGCACGGTCTCGCGCAGGATCACGGCGTCGTCGGCGGCGCGCACGCCCCGTCTCGGACCGTTGGTGATCTCATATTGGCTGGCGCCGTATTCCTTCATGAAGGTGTCCGGCGTCAGCCCGGCCTGCTCAAGCGCGGCGATCAGCGCCTCGCCAAACCTGCGGCGCTGCGTGAAACCGCCGAGCGTATAGGCCTGACCGGGGGCGGCTTGCTGCCTGAACTGGAATTCGTGTTCGAACGCGGCGACGAGTTCCACCCCGCCAACCCGTTCCAGGCGCTGCAGCGCGCCCTTCAGGATCGAGCGCGTACAGCACTCCCATGGCTCGCCGTCGAGATCGCGGATGTCGCCCAGCATGAAGCGCTCGACGGGGCCCCCGTCGGCGAAATCGATCTGCACGCCGGCATCCGCGTCCGGCACCAGAAGCAGATCGTCCAGCGCGCCATAGGGGCTCTCGGCAATGGCGTCGAAACAGGTGATCATCACATTGGTCGGCGTCCAGCCGAGGCCTCGGCGCAGGCGCTTTTCCATATCCGAAGCGGGAAACGCCTTGCCGCGCGTCTTCCCCGCGATGTCGGAAATTGCTGCAAAAATCAGCGGCTTGTGGATCATTCGCCGTCTCCCCGGACCCGGTGGCTCCCGTCGCCGGCGCGGGCCGCCGTCACGGATTGCAGTTGCAACACAAGCACTTGTCTTTCGCCGTGACAAGATTGACGCCCCGGCGGCGCTGGCGCTTTTTCCTCCCGGCGGCTAGCTTGCGCGCTTCGCGCCGCAAGGAGTCGCACCGGCAATGGCATGGCTTTCGCAGAAAGGTTCCGATCGGCTGCTTGGGCCGCAAGATCCCTTGCCTGTGGAAATCGTCAATCCCGACAGCGCGCACGCATTGCTGCTGGTCTGCGAGCATGCCGGGCAGGCGATTCCGCGCGCGCTCGGCGATCTCGGGCTCGCGCCGGGCGAGATCGACCGCCATATCGGCTGGGACATCGGGGCGGAGGCGGTGGCGCGAGGCATGGCGCAGCGCCTCGCCTGCCCGTTGCTGATCCAGCGCTACAGCCGGCTGGTCATCGATTGCAACCGCCCGCCGCAAGCCCCGGACTCCATCCCGCCGATCAGCGACGGAACGCCGATCCCTGCCAATCGCGATGCGGAACAGGCGGAGCGCGCCGCCCGCATCGCGGAGATTTTCGAGCCGTTCGACCGGGCGCTGTCCACTTACATGGCGCGCAAGCCGCGCCTCGGCGCGTTTTCGATCCACTCCTTCACCCCGCGAATGGGCGGCGTGGATCGCCCGTGGGACATCGGCCTGCTTTTTCGCAAGGACACGGCGACTTCGGCCCGGCTCGCCGAGCTGCTGCAATCGGTCGACCCGGAACTGGCCATCGGCATGAACCAGCCCTATCAGGTCGATTCCCTTTCGGACTGGTTCGTGCCCCAGCATTGCGAAACGCGCGGCGTGGCGCACAGCCTGATCGAGATCCGCAACGATCATATCGCAACCGCAACCGGCCAGGAGCGCTGGGCCGCCATGCTCGCGCAGGTCCTGGGCCGCTGGCTCAAGGAGAGATGACATGACCCTGACGCGCGACGTGCCGCTGATCCCCGACCAGTCGGCGCTGCTGTTCATCGATGTGCAGAATTTCAGCGCCCACCCCGATGGAGCGGAATTCAGCGGCCTGTCGCCCGATGAATTCGACGCGAAATATGGCTGGTATTTCCAGCAGCTCGAGACGCGGGTCGTGCCCAACATGCAAAGGCTTCAGGCGGCATGCCGCACGGCCGGCGTGGAGGTCATGTACACCACGATCGAGAGCCTGACGCGCGACGGGCGCGACCGCAGCCTTGACTACAAGATCACCGGGTTCAACGTGCCGAAGGGATCGTGGGACGGCAAGGTGATCGACGCGCTGGAGCCGGGCGAGGACGAGATCGTGCTGCCGAAATCCTCCTCCTCGGTCTTCGTCTCCACCCATATCGACTATGTGCTGCGCAATCTGGGCGTGAAACAGCTGGCGATATCCGGCCTGGTCACTGACCAGTGCGTCGAGAGCGCCATCCGCGACGCCTGCGATCTGGGCTATCTGGTGACGGAGGTGACCGATGCCTGCCTTACCTATTCGCAGGCGCGGCACGACAATTCGCTCGCCGCGATCAGGGGCTATTGCCGGCAGGTCACCACGGACCAGCTGATCGCGGAACTGGCGGGCTGAGCGGCGCGCCATTGACATCGGCGCGTGGCGGCCAATAGCCTTCGCCGACCGACACAGGAGCACAACCGGAAAAAGCCGATGGATATCCGAACCTATGCCGGCTTCGCCACGGCGGCCGAACTGCTCAACATCACCTCGGCGGCGCAGCGCCTCAACATCACGCAATCGGCGCTGTCGCGGCAGATACGCGGCCTTGAGGAATCGCTCGGCCTGCGGCTGTTCGAGAAATCGGGGCGCAACATACGCCTGACCGCGGCGGGCGAGGCGCTGCTGGCGCGCATCAATGGCGTGCTGGCGGCCGATCGCGACATGCGCGCCTTTGCCGGCGATCTCGCCCGAGACCAGAGCGGCCTGCTGAAGATCGGCGCATGCTCGCAGCTGATCGAACGCTACCTGCCGACATTCCTGCGCGAATGGCGCGCGGCAAATGCCGGCATCGACGTGCGGCTGGAGGATGGCGGCGGACCGGAACTGGCCGAGCGGCTGCAGAACGGATCGGTGCATCTGACGATCAGCTCGATGCCGTCCGCGCCGGTCGAGCCCTTCGAGACGGTGCGTCTCGGCGAACTCGCATTCATCGCGGTGGCGACGCCGGACCTTCTGCCGGACACGGGCGGCCCGATCGAGATATCGGACCTTCTGGAAAGCCCGATCCTGACGCTGAACCGGCGTCACGCCTCGCGCGAGGTTTTCGACGCCGCCTGCCGGCTGTCCGGCGCGGTGCCGCGCATCGTGCTGGAAGGAACCTCGCCGCATACGCTGTTCGCGCTGGCCGAAGGCGGCAATGGCGTGGCCGTCGTGCCCTCGTCGGCGCGGGTGAAGAGCCCTTCGCTGGTGAGCCGGCCGATCACGCTGCGCGGCGAACTCGTCGTATTCGACATCTGCGCCATGTGGGACGGCAGAGCCTGCCTGCCCGCCTATGGCCGGCGCTTCGTGGAGGCGCTGCGCCTTCACATCAGGGCGGAAGAGGGCAAGACAGCCGCTTCTTCAGGCAAGGCGCGCGCGCATCTGCAAATTGTTTGAACATATTCCCGATTGGCATGGATTTCGGGCTGAATCTTTCATTGGACGCCATGTTTGCCGGCTGGCTAAGCTCGCCTGAACGGGCCCGTTGTGGCCCGCAGGTCAATCGAGAGGCGGAGCATGCATGGGCGCTAGCGCTTGGACCTTCCTGCGGAACCTGAACCAGGAACGCATCGTCCTTGTCGTTACCCTCGCGATCTTCGCGGCGGCGACCGTTTCCCTGCCCGGTTTCATGACCACCGACAACCTGATTTCGATCGTCCGCTCGATCGCCGTGATCGGCATCCTGGCGCTCGGCATGTCGGTCGTCATCATCGGCCGGGGCATCGATCTGTCGATGGTGGCGATCATGGCGATGTCGGTCGCCTGGTATCTGCAATTGCTCGGCGACGGCATGCCGGACCGCTACGCCTTCGCGCTGGTGTTCGCCGGGGTGCTGGCCATCGGCCTGATCAACGGCTTCCTGGTCGCCTATGCCGACGTTCCGGCGATCTTCGTGACGCTGGCGAGCGGATCGTTCGTGTTCGGATATGTCCGCTCGCAACTGATCCCGTCGGACGCGGTTCCGGTTCCGCCGGGCCATTGGGTCGAGGCGCTGGGGGCGGTGCGCTTCATCGGCGTTCCGGTCGAGGTCTATCTGTTCCTGGCGCTGTCTTTCGCGGTGTTCCTGTTCCTGCGCTTCACCAAATGGGGCCGGTATGTCTACTACGCCGGCGACAATCCGCAGGCGGCGCGCAATATCGGCATTCCGGTGCGCCCGATGCTGGTGCTGCGCTATGCGCTGTCGGCGATTTCCGCCTTCGTCGCGGGCCTGCTGACGGCCGCCAGCCTGCATTCGATCAACACCCGCGTCGTCAATTCCAACCTGCTCTACGACATCGTGCTGGTGGCGGTGATCGGCGGCATCGGCCTTTCGGGCGGCAAGGGCGGGGTGCGCAACGTCCTCATCGGCGCGGCGCTGATCGGGATCATGCTCAACGCCATGACGATCATCGACATCCCGGTGCTCTACCAGAACCTCATCAAGTCGACGATCCTGCTGGCGGCGATCATCGTCGACGGCCTGCTCAATCCGCGCGACGAGCAGACCGCCCAGCAGGGGGACATCTGAACTCGCGCCAACAATCCACAAACAGGGGAAAGGACACCATCATGAGACCGATCAAACTCCTACTGGCCGCAATGGCCCTGGCGAGCGCCGTGTTCGCCGCATTGCCGGCATCGGCACAGGAAGACCAGGCGCCGGCCGAATACGCCAAGGCCCTCGCCGGCAAGCGCGTTCTGCTCGTGCCGATGGCGATGGGCTTCGACCTCGCCCAGGGCTGGGCGGCAATCCTCAAGCATGAAGTCGAGGCGTTCGGCGGGGTGTTCGAGACCCGCGACCCGAACTGGAGCGTGGAAGCGGGCGCGCAGGCGAT
>JAUIBM010000377.1 GCA_030428345.1 Alphaproteobacteria bacterium
GCATCACCGAGGGCGAAAGCCACCAGCCGAGGCTCGCGGTCGGCGGCTTGTCGAAGGTGCGGAATGCAATGTTCTCGGCGACGGTCATGGATTTGACGGCGGCGTTCTTCAGCGGCTCCTCGGGCAGGCCGAAGACCTGGAAATCGTAGAAATCGGTGCGGCGCGACTGGAACGGCTTGCCGTTGATGACGATCTCGCCCTTCTTGAGCGGCCGCTGGCCGGAAATCGCCTCGACCAGTTCGCTCTGGCCATTGCCGGAAACGCCGGCGATGCCGACAATCTCGCCGCCGGCGATCTTCAGATTGACGCCTTCCACGGCGGGCAGCCCCTCATTGTCGTCGACGAAGACGCCCGCGAGTTCGAACTTCACGTCGCTCTTGACGTCCGGCACGCGGATCGCGCCCTTGCTGATCTCGGCCTCGCCGATCATCATGCGCGACATTTCCCCGGGGGTCAGGTCCGCGACATCGCCGCCGCCGACATAGGCGCCGCGCCGCAAGACCGAGACGCGGTCGGCAAAGGCCGTGACCTCGCGGAATTTGTGGCTGATCATCAGGATGGTCAGATCGCCCTTCGAGGTCATGCCCTTGAGCAGGCCCAGCACCTCGTCCGCCTCGCCGGGCGTCAGCACGGAAGTCGGCTCGTCCAGGATCAGGAAGCGCTGGTCGAGATAGAGCTGCTTGAGGATTTCCAGCTTCTGCTTCTCGCCGGCCGACAGATTGGCGACCGGCACTCTCAGCGGCACCTTGAACGGCATGCGCTCCATGAATTCCTCGAGCGCCCTGATCTCCGTGCGCCAGTTGATGACGGAGGGCACGTCGGCGCGCGAGATGACCATGTTCTCGGCCGCCGTCAGGCAGGGAACCAGCGTGAAATGCTGGTAGACCATGCCGTTGGCGCGGGCGTCGCCCGGCGGCTTGATGCCGGCCTCATGGCCGTTGACCAGCAATTGGCCGCGGGTGGGCTGGTAGAAGCCCATGATGCATTTGACGAGGGTGGATTTTCCCGCGCCGTTCTCGCCGAGAAGGGCGTGGAACTCGCCCGGATTGACCTTGATCGATACATTGTCGAGCGCGACGAGCGGCCCGAATATCTTGGTCATGCCGATGGTTTCGATCCCCGCGGCGCGCGGCGCGCCGGCGGGCGGGACGGCATCGCCGGCCGGCGGGCGGGTTTCAAGGGCTGCGTCCATCACAAGGCCTCCAGCGCTGCGATCAGGGCCTCGCTCGGCGCAACCGCGCCGAAGACGCCGCCCTGCATCTTGATCATGTCGAGGGCGGCCAGGTGGTTTTCCACCTTGGTCGCGGCGGTGCAGTCGGAAAGCAGCAGGCATTCATAGCCGCGATCATTGGCGTCGCGCATCGTCGTGTGTACGCAGACATCGGTTGTCACGCCGGTAAGGACGATGTTGCGGATGCCCCGCGTCTGCAGCACGAGGTCGAAATCGGTGGCTAGAAAAGAGCCCTTGCCGGGCTTGTCGATGATCGGCTCCCCGGCGACGGGCTGCAATTCGGGGATGATCTCCCAACCCGGCTCGCCGCGCACCAGAATGCGGCCGCACGGCCCCTGGTCGCCGATGCCGGCGCCGATTCGCTGCGAACGCCAGCGCTTGTTCGCCGGCAGGTCGGAAAGGTCGGGCTTGTGGCCCTCGCGCGTGTGGATCACCGTCATCCCCCTGGCGCGGGCAGCCTCCAGCAGTCGGGCGATCGGGCCGATCGGGGCCCTCGTCAGCGAGATGTCATAGCCCATGGAATCGACATAGCCGCCGGGAGCGCAGAAATCGGTCTGCATGTCGATGACGACGATCGCGGTGTTGGCGAAGCGCAGATCGCCGTCGAACGGCCAGGGATAGGGGTCGGAGGCGATGGTGACGCCGTTCGCCACCATTGCGCCCGCGACGCGTTCGTCGAGTGTGGTTTCGCTCATGTCCGTCTCGCCGCCTCCTTGTTCGGGTGCCTGGTCTGGTCGCCGCATGGCCGCATCGCCGCGCCTCCTAGTTGACGATCGACAGTTCGCCCGGCGCCTCGCGCGCAGAGGCTTTCGACCGCGCCGAGGCGACCATGATGAACAGCGTCAGGATGTAGGGGGCGGCGTTGTAGAAATAATAGCCCTGGCTGATGCCGACCGATTGCAGCGCCGGGCCGATCGCGCCGGCCGCGCCGAACAGGAAAGCGGCCATGATGCAGCGCAGGGGGTTCCAGCGGGCGAAAATCACCAGCGCGACGGCCATCAGCCCCTGGCCGGAAGACAGCCCCTCGTTCCAGCTTCCCGGATAGGACAGCGACAGGAAGGCGCCGCCGACCCCGGCGAGGAAGCCGCCGGCCGCCGTTGAAAGGGTGCGGACGGTGTCGGGGTGAACGCCCATGGCGCGCGCCGCCGGTTCGCTGTCGCCGGTCATGCGCACGATCAGGCCGATGCGGGTATTGGCCAGCGCCCACCACATGGCGATGGCGACCGCAATGCCGACAAAGAACAGCGGATTGATCTCGAGCGCCTTGCGCAGCGCCGGGTTGTCGGCCCAGTCGCCCATGTGGATCGCTTCAAGGCGTGGGGCGGAGGGCTGGATATAGGGCTTGCCGAAGAAGAAGGCGATGCCGGTGCCGAACGACATCATGGCGATGCCGACGGCAATGTCGTTGACTCTCGGCAGGCTGCAGATCAGGCCGTGCATGGTGCCCAGCAGCAGGCCCGAAATGCCGGCGGCGAACACGCCCAGAAAGGGCGAGCCGGTGTGATAGGAAACGGCATAGGCGACCATCGCGCCCAGCACCAGATTGCCTTCCAGGCCCAGATTGATGCGGCCCGATTTCTCGGTCAGCGTCTCGCCCAGGGCGACGAACATGAAGGGGGTGGAAACGCGGATCGCCCCGCCGAGGATGGCGATCAGGATGGTGGCTGTCGCGCCGTCGTTCATGTTCGGTCTCCTGTGGCGCCCGGGCGGAAGAAGGGAAGTCTTCCCTGAAGGGTTTCGCTCGCCAGCAGGACCACGAAGATGATCCCCTGAAGGACGAGCGCGGTGGCGTCCGGCATGTCCAGGCGGCGCTGGATCAGGCCGCCGGAGGCCTCGATCGAACCGAACAGGATGGCGACGGGCACGATGGCCAGCGGGCTCTGGCGCGCGAGAAAGGCGACCAGAATGCCGGTGAACCCGTAACCGGCGACCAGCGAGGCGTTGGCCTGGCCGTGGATGGCGGCAACCTCGAAATATCCGGCAAGTCCCGCGCATGCGCCGGCGATCGCCGAACATGCGACGATCAGCGTGCCGACGGGTAGGCCCTGCGCCAGCGCGGCGCGCGGATTGCCGCCGGTCACGCGGGCGGCGAAGCCGAACACCGTGCGCGACATCAGCAATTGCAGCGCGATGGCCAGCACGACGCCGAAGAACAGGCCCCAATGCACGTCGGTGCCGGGGATGTTGCCGACCATGTATTCCTTGCCGATCGGCATTGTGGAGGGCTTGTTGGCCGAAGCCGGGTCGCGCAGCGCGCCCTCGACGAAGAAATTCATGATCGCGATGGCGATATAGGTCAGCAGCAGCGTGGAGATGGTTTCATTGACGCCGCGCGCATGGCGCAGCCAGCCGGCGATCCCGTTCCAGGCGCCGCCGACGAGCAGCGCGGCCAGAACCATCAGGGGCATGGTGAGGAATGGGGGAACGCCGGCCGAGACCAGCGGAATGGCGATTGCCGCCGAAGCGAATCCGCCGAGCACCAGCGCTCCTTCGGCGCCGATCATGGTCATGCCGATCTGGGCCGGTATGGCGAAGGCGAGGCCGGTGAGAATGAGCGGGGCGGCGCGCTGAAGCGTGTTCTGGAACGAGAAGGAGGTTCCGAACCCGCCGCGCCAGACCAGCGAGAAGAAGTCGATCGGGGATTTGCCGAGCGCCAGAAGGAAGATGGAAAAGATCAGCGCCGAAACCACCAGCGCTCCCACCGGGATCGCGATCTTTTCGGCCACTGCGAGCAGTCGCGGATCGATCCCGCGCCGCGTCGTTGCATCGCTTGCCACTGAAGTCATTACCGTCTCCGCCAATCCCCGAAAGGCGGGGCCGCAAGTCTCGCGGC
>JAUIBM010000378.1 GCA_030428345.1 Alphaproteobacteria bacterium
CAGACTGAGATCGATCAGCAGCAGATCGGGAAAGGCGATCTTCTTGTTCTCGACAAATGCTTCCGCACTCTCGACATCGGATACATTGTGACCCGCCTGCGAGAGCGTACGGGCGATTGACGCCCGCAGATTGTCATTGTCCTCGATCACGACGATGTTCAGCATCTTCCGTTCCTGCAATCAGCCTCTGCCATCTCTTTCAACCAGGGCGTCCACGCCGCCGGAATGCGCGGGCGCGCCTGCCATGCGCCCGGCGCCGCTTGGCAGCCACAGATCGAAGATGACGAAGTCCTCCTCCGCGCGGCATCGCACCCTTCCGCCCAGCAAGGCGACGAGCCCCTCGACGATATAAAGCCCCAGCCCCGACCCGCCTTTCGCCTGGGCGCCCGGCCCGCGGTAGAACTTCTCGAAAACCCTCTCAGGGTCCGGAGCGCGGCCGCTGCGCACCGAATTGCTCACCCGAATGATCACGCCCTTCGCTCCGTCGCTGTCGGCGGATTCCGCCTCCACGAGGATCGGCTGCCCGGGAACCGAGTACTTTTCTGCATTATCCGCCAGATTGCCCATGATGATCGACAGCATCCGCCGGTCGCACACAATTTCCAGATCGTCCGGCACGGACAGGCGGAAATGCTGACTTCCGCCGGTCCGCTCAAGCATTTCGGCCAGCGCATCGCCAAGCACCATCGGCTCGCTCTCGATGGTCATTGCAGCCTGATCGATCTGGTCGGCGAGATTGCAGCGGTCGATAATCGCCTCGATATCGACAAGCGCCTCGCTGACCGCCCCATAGACCTGCGGCGCGACCGCCCTGCGGTCCATCGACAGCTTGATCACCGATAACGGTGTCTTGATCTCGTGAGTCAGCATGGCGACGAAGCGATTCTGGACCTCGCGTTCGCGCCGTTCGGTGCGAAGCGATTGATTGGCGATTTCCAGCATAAGCCGATTGTCGCGCGCGCTCGCCTGCATGTCCCTTGAACTGCGGTGGAGCAGGACGAACATCAGGCAGACATAGATGCCGCCATGCAACATCGCGGCATTCACGTTCCAGTCGGAGGCTTCCACGAGACCGAGCAGGGGGACCATGGTGACGATCAGCGAGACCGCCTGCAATCCGTAAATCATCCTGAAACTCACCGGTCGCGTTGTCCGGCCATCATCCGGCGCAAGGGCGAGGACGAGAAACAGCGGCACTCCCATCAGGGTGAACCAGCCATTGACGCGCAACGCCCATCCCGGTTCGCCCGCCACAAGCAGGCTGGGCACCGCGATCGCCGCCGCGACGAGCAAGACCGAAATCCACGGTGCGAACCAGGCCGGGCCGAAATTGCGCGCCAGCGACCTGTCGAAAGCGAAGCAGAACAGCGGCGCCAGAAACACCAGAAAACTGGTTGTCCCGTCGACGAGCCAGGCCGGCCCGGTCGGAACCACCGGCGCAAGATAACCCCTGAGCGCAACGATGTAGCTCAGATACACAACCTGCAAGGCGGCGAACCACAGCGTGAGCGCGGATGGGCGCAGCAGGCATTCGTGCATTGTCCAAAGCCATACCCATATCGAAATCATGACATACAGCGCCGTCACCGCGTGCGCGCGAAATTCGGCGCTTGCCGCGATCCTGGGCTTTAGAGCGGTCACGCTGAGTAGCGAGGTGCTGGTGGTCTTCAACCTCAGGAAATAGACGCTCCGCGGCGCAGCCGGCTCGATTTCGAAGCCCAACGACACGGTGTCGAGCGGACGTTCGGCGAAAGCCACCCGGTCGCCGGTCACCCCGCTCTTCCAGCCGCCGGACTTTGTGCGTTCGTACAGCGAGACTTCGTCGAGATAGGTCGGACGAACCCGCAGGATCAGCCGACCCGCCGATGCAGGCCGCTCAACGACGATGCGCAGCCAGAAGACCGAACTCGAATATCCCCCGGCCAGAAACTCGCCAATGGGCGAGAACTCGCTGGCGGCGGCCTGTTCGATATCGAGCGAACCGTCGCGGTCCCGCAGCACCGCGCGTTCCACGACATGATCCAGGGAAGGGGAAACGCCGTCGACTTGGGACATCAAAGGGCCGAATGAGAGTATCGCCGCCAGCGAGAGCAGAAAGATCAGGGATCGCGTCGCAAACGGCGTCAGGCGCGCCGACAATCCGCCGGCCGCCTGCCCTCCCCGCAAGTTCTCACAGGTCATGTGCCTTTCCGGCGCGTCTGCGCGAGAATGCTTCTATCAGCCAAGAAACCCGCCCCGGTTTTCCAGATTTGAGCCTGCCGCGCAGTCCTTCCCGGCCGCCGGCTCTCCCTGCCCGATCCTGCGGAATTCTCGCGCGCATTGCCAGAGGACAAACCGCGCGCAGGAAGCGCATGGCCGATCATCCACAAGCTGGTTCGCTCTCGATGGAGTATCGCGGCGCAAGCCCGACGCTCGGCCGGTTTCGGCGGAGAGACATCTTCCCCAAGGGCATTCAACGCCGAATTCATGTCCGCGCCGCCACTTCCGGAACCGATTTTCTTCCTGATCGTTGCATCGCCACAGTGCGATGCGAAATCCAGTTGTGCAGCGCGGAATTTTGGATATGAGATGGTCGACAGTCAGAAATCGGTGTCGTTGATGCGTAATGATCGTCGGGTTGTGCTCGGCTTGCTGGCGGCGGCGGCGGGATCAACATATTTGTCAGGTTTTTCAGCGTTCGCGCAGGAATCACCCGCGCCAGCCGGCGCGACTCCGTTCAGCTTCGACTGGCTGATCCAGGAAGCCGCCAGGCTTGCGACCACGGATTTCGTGCCCCATTTCGGCGACATTCCCAAGGCGTTGAACGACCTTACCTATGACGATTACCGGAAGGTCTGGTTCAAGCCCGAGGCGGCGATCTGGAAGGACGATGCAACGCCGTTTCGCATCGATCTCTTTTACCCCGGCTTCATCTACAAGGAGCCGGTTCGCATCGCGATTGTCGAAGACGGGATGTCGACGGAAATCCCCTTCTCGACCGATCTTTTCGCCTATGGCGAGGGCGTTTCCCGCCCGGGGACACCACGGGCGCCGCGTTTTCGGGCTTTAGAGCCCGCTACCCGATCAATTCCCCCAGCGCCTACCAGGAATTCCTGGTCTTTCAGGGCGCCAGCTATTTCCGCTCGCTCGGGCGGGAACAGATCTACGGGCTTTCCGCACGCGGCCTCGCCGTCAATGTGGCCGAGCGCGAAGGCGAGGAATTCCCCGCCTTCCGTCGGTTCTGGATTGAAAAGCCGGAGCCTGATTCCGATACGCTCATTGTCTATGCGCTGCTCGACAGCCCATCGCTGACCGGCGCCTATCGCTTCGACATCACGCCGGGTGCAGAGACCGTGATCGAGGTGGAGGCTTCGCTCGTCCTGCGCCGCGCCGTCAGGAAGATCGGCGTCGCCCCCCTCACCTCCATGTTCCTGTTCAGCCCGATGAACCGCTACGCCTTCGACGACTACCGTCGCGCGGTGCACGATTCCAGCGGCCTGCAGATGCTGACCGGCATGGACGAGTGGATCTGGCGGCCCCTCGCCAATCCGCGTGAGTTGCAGATCTCGGGCTTCGCCGACAAGCGCCCGCGCGGGTTCGGGCTGATGCAGCGCGCCCGAACCTTCGAGGATTTCGTCGACGCCGAAGCCAAGTACGAGCGCCGCCCCAGCCTGTGGATCGAGCCGATCGGCGACTGGGGCGAAGGCATTGTCGAACTGGTGGAAATTCCGACCGAGCGGGAAATCAACGACAACATCGTCGCCTATTGGCGCCCAAAGGCGGAAGTGCCGACAGGCCAGCCGTGGAAGGTGAACTACCGGATGCGGTGGACCGAGCAACGGCTCCCCCCGCCCGAATTGTTCTATGTCTCGGCGAGCCGGGCCGGAGAGAGCCTCGGTCGTGCCGGGCACAACGGGGACCCCGGCCTGCTGCATGCGGGCGCGGGCGGCGGTCTTCGAGCCCATCGCTTCCATGGCTTCCGCCGGCGGGCCGATGAAGACGACTCCGGCCTGCTTGCAGGCGTGCGCGAACGCCGCGTTCTCACTCAAAAAGCCGTAGCCGGGGTGGATGGCCGCGG
>JAUIBM010000379.1 GCA_030428345.1 Alphaproteobacteria bacterium
TGCCGGCGCTCGTCAGATCGAACTCGTCCTTCGTCACAGCCCATGGTCCCATCGGGCAGAAGGTGTCCTGCGACTTGCCAATCAGCCACTGGCTGTATTTTCCCTGCAGGTCGCGCGCCGTCACATCGTTGACGATGGTGTAGCCCCAGACATGGTCCAGTGCGTCCTCGGGCGCGATTGCCCGTCCGCCCTTGCCGATGATCACCGCAAGCTCTGCTTCGTAGTCGATCGAGGCGGAGACCGAGCGGTCCATCATGATGCGCGCCCCGGCGGGCACGACGGTCTCGGTGGCGGACAGGCCGCACGGCGACCAGATGCCGACCAGCCCCGCCATCAGGGCGAGCAGCGCGAGCGCCGCGGCCGTCAGCACGGCACGTCGGTGTCGTAGTACATGACGCAAAAGATGATCGGGTCCTTGGGCACGGCCCCGGCAGAAGCGCTGGAATCAAAGCCGCTGCGGGCAAATTCATGCGCGTGTTCGTGATAGTTCTTGCCGACGCAGAAAATGTTGCGGCGCGGCGCGGGAATGGGGGCTTCCAGTTCGACCTGCGCCAGGGGAATCGGCGAAAGCGTGGCCGGCACGCCAGCGCCATTGCGCTCGATCAGCGCGAGCGCCCCGGTGCGGGCCTGCTCCACGGACAGATCGAAGGGCGCAACGGTGCCCGCCGCGCTGTCGACCAGGCCGACACGGCGTTCCCCGCCGATGGTGAATGTCGCGACTTTCATGCGGGCTCCTCCCAGAACCATTCTGAACCAATTTCGCGCGAATGGCTCACTTAAGACAAAGCGTAGCATTGCATTGGTACATAGGCAAGCCGCCGCGCGGGCCGGAATGGCATGCGCTGCAGCAATTCGACGAGTCCCCTCGATCACGCCACTGTATGGAAACTCGACAATGGTTCAGTTAGTTGTTAAATGGTTCAAGATGGCCGACCCGGCCGAGTCGCAAGAAGAGGGTTCATGCCGAAGCAGTTCGCGCGCGACATCGCCGCTTCGCTCGCCTCCCGGATACGATCGGGGGAGTGGACCGGCGCGCTTCCCAATGAGCGGATGCTGGCGGGCGAATACGGCGTGGCGCGCAACACCCTGCGCCGCGCGATGGACATGGTGGAGAAGGAGGGGCTGGTCAGCCGGCAGGTCGGGCGCGGCACCCTGGTGCGCGAGCAGGGGCGGGCCGAATTCATCGAGATCATGCAGAAGATTTCGGGCACCAGTCCGCTCGACATCATGAACATGCGACTGATCATCGAGCCCCAGGCCTGTGCTGCGGCGGCCACCAATGCCAGCGAAAGCCAATTGCAGGCGATCCGGCAGGCGCACAGCGCGGGATGCGAGGCGCGCAGCATGGAGGCGTTCGAGCAGGCGGACAACGCCTTCCACCACTCGATATTCCTGAGCACCCGGAACGAGTTCCTGACCAATCTGCACGACATGCTGCTGGTCATTCGCGGTCGTCAGCCCATGGTGGAAATCAGACGGCGCGGTTATAGCGAGGAGCGGCGGCAATCCTATTGCGAGCAGCACGGCGCCATATTGGGGGCGATCGCATTGCGCGATTCCGCCGGTGCGGCGAAAGCCATGCGCGAGCATCTGCTTGCCAGAAGCATGAATCTTTTCGGGACTGTGTGAGGAATGCTTAAGCCTGTGCCTGAGGGAGTGGAACCCGCCAGCGCCGCCGCGCAAGCCAAGGCGATTGCCGACGCCGACCGCAGTCTAGCCGACATCATGCAGCGCATGGCGGGGACGAGCCCGCTCGACATCATGAATGTGCGCATGATCGTCGAGCCACAGGCGGCTTCAGCCGCCGCCTCGAACGCCAGTTCGTCCGATCTCGCCGGCATCCGCGAGGCGCATGAGAAGGCGGTCTCGTGCCTGGAGACCGATCTCTTCGAGGGCTGGGACGCGGAGTTCCACAAGCGGATTTTCGCCAGCACGCGCAACGAGTTCCTGACCAGCCTGCACGACATCCTGCGGGTGATCCGCAACCGCGAGCCCTGGCTGGAACTGAAGCGCCGCACATTCTCCGAAGCGCGGCGGCAGGCCTATTGCGACGACCACGCCGCGATCCTGGAGCGCCTCGTGGCGCGCGACGCGGAGGGCGCGTCCAGCGAAATGCGCCGCCACCTCGCCTCCGTTTCGCGCAATCTGTTCGGGGAGAGCGGAGGATTTTGATGCAACGCCCGCGGGAGGTTGACAAAGGGTTTCCCGCCGCAAAGACTCCCGACGCCGGGTGAGATCGCAGGTTCGCGTCCCCCCGGCCGGGATGATGGATCACACCATGCGGTTTGCAGCGCTCGTTCTCTTGGCATCGTGTTCGTCCTGGGGCCTGCCCGCATCGGCGCATACCGCACAGCCGGAGCCGTTCCGCATGGCGGGCACGATTGTGCTCCCGGGCGGCTTCAGATTGCAGGTGCCGGACGGCAGGGAGCGGCCGCGGCGGCGCGTTGGCGATCGCGGTTCACAAGGCCCGCCGGCGGGTGCGTGGCAGTCGATCGCCCCGGTCAACGGACAGGGCGCGACGGTCTGCAATGTTTCCGACGACCTTTATGCGTGCTTCGCGCTGCGTTGCGGCAAGGGCAGGGGGCTGGAATTCGCGTTCCTGTTCAATGTCGGCGATTACGGAACCGAGCCGCTGGCCCGGTTCCGGGTCGACGGCCGGGCGATCACCGATATCCCCTTCTCGGCTGTCGATCCTGCGCGCGAAATGGTCGCGGCATATTCGCCTGAAATGCATCTGCCGCTGATCGCTGCGATGCGCGCGGGCCGCTCCATGGAGATGGATATCGGGTTCGTCCACCGTTTCAGCCTCAAGGGCTCGTCGGCGCAGATCGATCGCACCTTCGCCGCCTGCGCGGGTGAAATCGGGGGAGGGCAAGTGGCCTCTGCAGGCCGGAATGCTGCGCCCGCCGAAGGCCCGGGCGACCTGCGCGCCACGCTCCGGCAGATCATCGCCAGTTACAAGCCGAGCGAAGAGAAATTCGACTATCAGACGCTGAAGATTGCGGACTGGATCCTGAAGGAACCCGAATTCGGGAATGTCGATCTGGGTCAATTGGATGTTGAAAACGGAAGGTACTTCAAGAAATCCAGTCTCAATCCGGAAGCACTTTCGGCGGCCACCGATTCTATGTACATGCCCAAGGCGCATCAGTTCTACGCCTCGCCTGAGCATGCCAAGCTCGCCAAACGATTGAGTCAATTCAAGGGCAATCCGGATCGCGAAGCGATCGCGGAAATGAATGCTGAATTTTACGCGTTGATCCGCAGCACCCGGGAGCGTTTTGGCGAAACCCACCCTGCGACGGCAGCGGTGCTGGAGAGCTATTTGGCTTTCCAGACCGAAATGTGGGGGTGGCGATCGCGGGAGTTCCAGATTCCGGAGGCCGAGCAAGCGAAACTGAATGGGCAGGTGGCGGACGGCTATCTGCAGGCTGCGCGCGGATCCCCGTTCGATGAGGATATTATTCAGCATGCTGTCGCCGCGCTGCAGGAGCAAGCGAGGCTGATTGCCATGGAGAACAGAACTTCGAGTTGCGTAGGTTCTGCGAGGGATAGCGAAATCGCAGCAATATGGCGTAAGGCCGCCGCTACGGTGAATGCCCTGGAGGCAAACAACTACCGCATCCTGGGGCTGCTTCGCGAAGCTGCGCTCTGCGAGCGATCCGTGAAGCGGCAAATCGAGCACATGATGGCGCGCGCCGGCAAAGCGGCAACAATGGAAAATCTCCAGGTCAGGGCGCTTGTTCTCGCCGATCTGGGTTGGGCATATGCAAGAGGCGGGAAAGACGATGCTGCACGCCAGAGCTATCGGCAGGCATTTCGCCTCTTTCTCCAATCTGACAGCAAGCCCAGCCAACGCCTTGCGTTTCTCGTCGAGCCGCATCGCGAAGAAGGCTTGATATCGCATATACGAACACTGAGGCAAATCGGGCTCGATTCCGAACTGGATCTGGTCGTGGCAAGAATTGCCAACGACTTCCTCGCCAACTACGACCTTTCATCGACAGTTGGTCAGAGTTGGGCGCTGGATACGGCCGAAAAGCTTGAGGAGTCCGG
>JAUIBM010000006.1 GCA_030428345.1 Alphaproteobacteria bacterium
CGCGGTGGAGCCACCGCTCGAGGTGATCGTCACCGTCTCCGGCCCCAAGGAACCGGTGATGGTGCGCCGCAAGGAACGCGTGCTGGGCATCTGGATCAACCGGGACTCGCGAACCTATCGCAATGTGCCGTCATTCTATGCCTTGGCCTCCAACCGGGACATCGAGGCCGTCGCCGGCCCGGAGCTGCTGCGCGAATACCAGCTCGGCGTCGACAACATCAGGCTGAACCTTTATTCCTCGGGCGCCAACACCTTTATCGGTCCCGCACCGGCATTTGCCGACTCGCTGCGTCGTGTCCGGGTTCGCAAGGGGATGTTCTCCCAGGATTTCAAGGCCGTCGATCTCGTGGGCTCGACCCTCTTCCGCGCCACGATAGCCATTCCCTCCGACATTCCGATCGGCAAGCAGGAAGTGACGGCCTATCTTTTCAAGAACAAGCAGTTCGTCGCCAGTCGCACCGGATATTTCCGGGTGGAGAAGGCGGGACTTGAAAAACTGCTCTTCACCCTCGCTCACACCTACAGCCTCTGGTACGGGATTGTCGCGGTGCTGGGGGCCCTTGCCACCGGCTGGCTCGCCAGCATGTTGTTCGGCGGAAGCCGCAAATAGGGGCGGTCATGCGGCTTGAGGCAAAAGGCACGGCATGGTTCCTCGCTTGCGCGGGTTTCGTGCCCTTCGCCGGCCTGTCGATCGCATTGCTGCTCGTCGGCAAGGAGACCGCGCTCCATCCGGTTCTGACCGATGCGCTGCGGACTTATGCGGCGGTGATCCTGTCGTTTCTGGGCGGCATTCGCTGGGGGCTGGCGCTGCGCGCCAAGCCGGTCGCCGCCGGCGACATCGTCCTTTCGGTGCTGCCGGCGATCATCGGCTGGATTGCGCTGTTCCTGCCGGTTCCCGTCGCTGTGTCGGTATTGCTGCTGGCGTTCTGCACGCTCGGCGCCTGGGACAGCTTCGCCATCCATCGCGGGCTGGCGCCGGTCTGGTTCGCGACCCAGCGCATCATCCTCACCCTTCTGGTGGCGGCGGCCCTGATTGGCGCGCTTGTCGCCGTCGTCTGATCCTTCGCTGAAGCGCCCCCGATCGCCCGCAGCTATACCAGCGAGCGCCCGGCTATGGTGTAGAGCCGGTCGCGGCCGAGCAGATGCGCGTGCAGGCGCGCATTGTCGAACAGGCCGTGAAAGGCGCGGTCCCGAATATTGAGCCCCCCGGTGTAGAAGCCGAAGGACGGCATGATCATCCGCTCGCCATCGCTGGCGAAGCACGGCCGGCGCACAGCCTTGCCGCGCCGCACGATGCGCGCCTGCGGGTGCAGGTGACCGGCGATCTCGCCTGGCGAGCGCCCCGCTCCTGGTTCATGGCGAAAGACCAGCGCGCCGATCGCCACTTCCTCGACATGCCAGCCGCCGAGCCCCTGCGGCGGGGAGGGATCGTGATTGCCCGCCACCCAGATCCAGTCCCGCCCCGACATCAGGCCGGCCAGCACGCTTCGATAGGCCTGCGGCATGCTGGCGCTGACCTTGCCGTCGTGAAAACTGTCGCCGAGCGAGATGACGCGCGCGGGCCGCCAATAGGCCATCCTTGCGGCCAGCGCCGCCAGCGTCGCGGCGGTGTCGTAGGGCGGCAGCATCGAGCCGCGCGAGGCGAAGGACGCGCCCTTTTCCAGATGCAGGTCGGACACCACCAGCAGCGATTCCTCCGGCCAGTAGAGCAGGCCCGAAAAATCGTACAGCACGGCATGCCCGGCAATTTCGCCCTCGCACCATTGCGGTGCGCCTTGCGCGCTCTGCCTCGCGGCCGCCATTGCGCTCATGAACCGGTTTCCCTGAACAAGTCTTCCGCCGCTTCCGCCAGCAGGTCTTCCTGCGCCTCGCCCGCCACCGATTCCCGTCCTATCTCAAGCATGATCGGCACCGCCAGAGGCGAGATTTGATTGAGGCGAGTATGCCTGATTCGCCCCTTGATGCGCGACAGCAACCCGCCGAGGCGGCGCACGTCGAGCAGGCCGTGGGCGGCGTCCGCCCGCGTCGCCAGCAACAACAGGTGCTCCGGCTCATGGCTGCGCAGCACGTCATAGATGAGATCGGCCGAAACGGTCATCTGCCTGCCGGTCTTCTCGCGTCCCGGATGGCGCTTTTCGATCAGGCCCGAGATCTCGGCACATTGGCGGAAACTGCGCTTCAGCAGGAAGGATTCGTCAAGCCAGGCCTCCAGATCGTCGCCCAGCATGTCCTCGTCGAACAGTTCGGCCAAGGGCAGTTCGCCGCTCTGCGCCATCTGGCCGACATCGCGCAGGCCCCAAACCGCCAGCGAATAATCGGTGGCGACGAAGCCGAGCGGGCGGGCGCGGCCCCGCTCCATGCGCCGCGTCAGCAGCATGCCCAGCGTCTGGTGCGCCAGACGCCCCTCGAAGGGATAGGCGACCATGTAATACCGATCGCCGCGTGGAAAAGTCTCCACCAGCATTTCCTCGCGCGCCGGCAGGATCGACTTCGCCTTCTGGATCGCCAGCCATTCGCCGACCTGCCTGGGCAGGCGATCCCAGGTTTCCGGATCGGCCAGCATGGCGCGCACCTGCTCGGCCAGATAGGTCGAGAGTGGGAATTTCCCGCCGGCATAGACCGGGATGCGGGCATCGGATTCGGCGGCGTTGGAGACATAGCAGACATTCTCGCGAATGCCCTCGAAGCGAAGTGTTTTGCCGGCAAAGAGAAACGTGTCGCCCTGCACCATGGATTCCAGGAACCCTTCCTCGATCCTGCCGAGCACCGGTCCGCCGCGCGTGTTGGCGCCGCGCCCGCGCGAGCGGGTCATGCGTACATCGAGCATCGCCGCCTCGACGATCGTGCCGGCATTGAGGCGGTATTGCTGCGCGAAGCGCGGATGGGTTATGCGCCAGCTCCCCTCCGGCGTTTGCCGGATCTTGGCATATTGCTCATAACTCTTCAGAGAGTAGCCGCCGGTCGCGACGAATTCCAACGCCTTGTCGAACATCTCCCGGCTCAATGCGGCATAGGGCGCGGCGCTGGTGACTTCCCCATAGAGTTCGTCCGCGAAGAAGGGTTCGGCGCAGGCGCTGCCGAGCACGTGCTGCGCCAGCACGTCGAGCGCGCCGTCGCGCAACGGCGGGGTGTCCTGCGCGCCCAGATAATTGGCGTCGAGCGCCGCCTGGCATTCCAGCACCTCGAAGCGGTTCGCCGGCACCAGGATCGCCTGGCTCGGCTCGTCCATGCGGTGGTTGGACCGGCCGATGCGCTGGGCGAGGCGGCTGGCCCCCTTCGGCGCGCCGATATGGATGACCAGATCGACATCGCCCCAGTCGATGCCGAGATCGAGGGTGGAGGTAGCGACGACGGCGCGCAATTTGTTCGCCGCCATCGCCACTTCCACCTTGCGGCGCTGGCTGACGTCGAGCGATCCGTGATGCAGCGCGATCGGCAGGCTGTCGTCATTGATTTTCCACAGCTCCTGGAACAGCAGTTCCGCCTGGCTGCGGGTGTTGACGAACAGCAGCGTCGTCTTGTGCGCCTTGATCGCCTCATAGACCTCGCCCATCGCGTAGCGGGCCGAATGACCTGCCCAGGGAACCCGCTCGCGCGATTTGAGGATGGTGATCTGCGGCTTTGTGCCGCCGGCGATTTCGATCAGCCCACTGGTGGCGATTTCCCCGTGCGGCCCCTGTCCCACCAGCCAGCGCCGCAATTCGTCCGGCTCCGCGACGGTCGCGGAAAGGCCGATGGTCTTCAGTTGCGGGCGAAAGCGGCGCAGCCGCGCCAGCCCCAGCGCCAGCAAATGCCCGCGCTTGGAGGTGACCAGCGAATGCAATTCGTCCAGCACCACGGTTTCAAGGTCCTCGAAGAAGCGCGCCGCGTCCCTTGCGGCGATCAGCAGGGCGAGTTGCTCGGGCGTCGTCAGCAGGATTTCCGGCGGGGCGAGCTTCTGGCGCTGGCGCTTGTGCGCCGGGGTGTCACCGGTGCGGGTCTCTATTTCGATGCCGAGGCCCATTTCCGCGACCGGCGTCGCCAGATTGCGCTGGATGTCGACCGCCAGCGCCTTGAGCGGCGAGATGTAGAGCGTGTGCACGCCGCGCCGCGCCTCGCCGGGCTTTCGCCGGGGCCGCGAGGCGAGCGAGACGAGCGACGGCAGGAAGCCGGCCAGGGTCTTGCCGGCGCCGGTCGGCGCGATCAGCAGCATGGATTCGCCGCCCTGCACCCGACCGAGCAATTCCAGTTGGTGGGCGCGGGGCCTCCACCCCTTCGACGCGAACCAGTCGATGAAGGGCTGCGGCAGCGTCAGGAACAGATCCGGCTGCGCGAAATCCGCGGGAGTGGGTTTCGACATGGGACAAAACTAGAACAGATGTCGCTGCGCGTCGATTGGATTTGCGCTTTCGCAACCGGGGACATTTGCCGGACACAATTTCCCCGCTAGAATTGCAGAACTGTGTCAACGATGTTCGGGAGGGATTATTGAGCCGGTTGTCTTGGATCGTCGCGGCGCTCGCGGCAGCAGTTTCGCCTTTGTCCGCGCACGCCGAAGTGCCGCTGAACGGCTATTTCATCGCCCGTTCGCAATGTCCGGCGCTGCAATCGATTCGCACCCGGTCCAATCCGGGCGACGTCACCACCACCACCGACCGGGCCTACCCGATCTTCGCCAAGAACGCGGAGGCCGCCAGCCATTACCTCATCGGTGTGGACGGCGCGGAGCCCGCCCGGCGCTGGGTGGCGACGAGTTGCGGCGAACATGTGGTGCCCGCCGACATCTTGTCGCGTCCGGTCGGCGGCAAGCCGGCGCTGGATGACGAGCCCGTGGTCGCGGGCGAGCCGGGAACGCGTCCCGTGCCGACGCGGGCCGATCGGACCGGCCGCGCCGAATATGTCCTCGCCTTTTCCTGGCAGCCCGCTTTTTGCGAGACGCGTCCGGGCAAGCCGGAATGCAAGAGCCAGACGGACCAGCGCTTCGACGCCACTCATTTTTCGCTGCACGGGCTGTGGCCGCAGCCGCGCTCGCGGGATTATTGCAACATCGGCAAGGAACAGCAGGAACTCGACAAGAACAGCCGCTGGACGCAGCTTGATCCGGTGGAACTGGACGCGGCGACGCGCGCCGAACTGGACAAGGTGATGCCCGGCACGCAATCGGGGCTGGAGCGTCACGAATGGGTCAAGCATGGCTCGTGCTATGACGGCGCTTCGCCGCAGGCCTATTTCTCGGATGCGCTCGCCCTGATGAGCGTAATCAATGATTCGCCGCTCCAGGCGCTGTTCGCCTCGAATGTCGGCTCTGAACTGAAGGGCAATGCCGTGCGCGCGGCATTTGAGCGGGCGTTCGGAGAAGGGGCGGGCAACCGCCTGCGCATCGCATGCGCGCGCGACGGAGGCCGCCAGATCATTACCGAGATCACCATCGGCCTTGCCGGAAAGATCGGCGCCGAGCCTGATCTGCCAGGCCTGCTCGCCGCGGCGCCAACGACCGATCCCGGCTGTCCCGGCGGGATCGTTGACGCAGTGGGGCTGCAATAGGCGCGAGCCACAGGCCTTGCGGTGACCGCGCATCGCGCCACAATGGCGCGATGCGTCCCGAGGAACTGCTTCGACCCGCCCCGCAGGGGCTCTATTGCCCGCCTGGCGATTTCTACATCGATCCCGTGCGCCCGGTGGCGCGGGCGCTGATCACCCATGGCCATGCCGACCATGCCCGCGCCGGCCATGGCGCGGTGCTGGCGACCCGGCACACGCTGGAAATCATGGCGATCCGTTATGGCGCGGATTTTACCAAGTCCAGGCAGGTCGCCGAATTCGGTCGCGCCGTTTCGATGAACGGCGTCACGGTGACTTTCCACCCGGCCGGCCATGTGCTGGGTTCCGCCCAGATCGCGGTCGAAAAGGACGGAACGCGCATCGTCGCCTCCGGCGACTACAAGCGTCTGGCCGACCCGACCGCCGAGACCTTCGAACCTGTCGCCTGCGATGTGTTCATTACCGAAGCAACCTTCGCCCTGCCGGTGTTTCGCCATCCTTCCCCGTCGGCGGAGATCGCCAAGCTGCTCGCCTCGCTGCGGGATTTTCCCGATCGCGCGCATCTCGTCGGCGTCTATGCGCTGGGCAAGGCGCAACGGGTCATCAGGCTGCTGCGCGACAATGGCTGGGACCGGCCGATCTACATCCATGGCTCGCTCAAGGCGCTGTGCGACTATTACGAAGGCGCCGGCATCGCGCTCGGCGAACTGCGTCCGGCCACAGTCGAGACGCTGCTCAAGGGCGCCTATGGCGGCGAGATCGTGCTCGGCCCGCCATCCGCTTTCAATTCGCCCTGGGTGCGCCGCTTTCCCGATCCGCTGATCGCCTTCGCCTCGGGCTGGATGCAGATCCGCCAGCGCATGAAGCAGCGCGGCGTCGAACTGCCGCTGATCATTTCCGATCATTGCGACTGGGATGAACTCACCGCCACGATCCGCGACACCGGCGCGCCTGAAATCTGGGTGACGCATGGCCGCGAGGAAGCGCTGGTGCGCTGGTGTGAGCTGAACCAGCTTCGCGCCCGCCCGCTGCATCTCGTCGGCTATGAGGACGAGGTGGAATAATGCGCGCCTTTGCCGATCTGCTCGAACGCCTGGTGCTCACCCCCTCGCGCAATCGCAAGGTGGAATTGCTGGCGCATTATTTCCGCGACCGGCCGGACCCTGACAGGGGCCTCGGCCTTGCCGCCATCACCCGCGATCTCGATCTGCCCTCGGTCAAGCCTGGCCTCATCCGGCAATTGGCCTCGGAAGTCACCGACGAGGTGCTGTTCGCCCTTTCCTACGACTATGTCGGCGACCTGGCAGAGACGGTGGCGCTGATCTGGCCGTCGCAGGCGGACGACGGCGAGGCGGAAATCACGCTGGAGCAGGTCGTGGAGACGCTCGCCAACGCCTCGCGCAGCCAGGCGCCGGCCGCGTTGCGCCGCCTGCTCGACACGCTCGGTCCCTCGGAACGCTATGCGCTGATCAAGCTGGCGAGCGGCGGCCTGCGCATCGGGGTGTCCGCGCGCCTCGCCAAGCAGGCCCTGGCCGATTTCGGCGGCAAGCCGGTCGCCGAGATCGAGGAACTCTGGCACGGCTTGAAGCCGCCCTATCGCGAATTGTTCGCCTGGCTGGAGGGTAGGGCGCAAAAGCCGGTCTCCGCGGCTGCCGCGCCGTTTCGTCCGGTCATGCTGTCCAATGCGCTGGAAGAGCGCGATACGGCGCTGATCACGCCGGACGATTACGTCGCCGAGTGGAAATGGGACGGCATCCGCGTCCAGGCGGTGGCGGAGGCGGGAGTTCGACGCATCTATTCGCGCACGGGCGACGACATCTCCGCCGCCTTTCCCGATGTCCTGGAGGCGATGGTGTTCGAGGGCGCCATCGACGGAGAATTGCTGGTCGGTGCGCCGGGAGACCCGGAAAGCGGCACCGGCACCTTCTCCGATCTGCAGCAGCGGCTCAACCGAAAGAGCGTCAGCGCAAGGGAACTGGCGAAATACCCGGCCTTCATCCGCGCCTACGACCTGCTGGTCGACGATGGCGAGGATTTGCGCGCGCTCCCGCTGATGGATCGCCGGGCGCGGCTGGAAGCCTTTGTCTCCGGCCGGGATCTCGCCCGCCTCGACCTGTCGCAATTGCTTGAGTTCGAAAGCTTCGAGGATCTGGTCGCCCTGCGCGCCGACCCGCCGCATGCGGTCATCGAAGGATTGATGCTCAAGCGCCGCGATGCGCCATATGTGCCGGGCCGGCCCAAGGGGCCGTGGTTCAAGTGGAAGCGCGACCCGCATACCGTCGATGCGGTGCTGATGTACGCCCAGCGTGGCCACGGCAAGCGCTCCGGATATTATTCCGACTTCACCTTTGGCGTATGGCGCGGCGCGGATGGCGCGAGCGAACTCGTTCCGGTCGGCAAGGCCTATTTCGGCTTCACCGACGCCGAGCTGAAAAGCCTCGACAAGTTCGTCCGCGACAACACGATCGAACGCTTCGGCCCGGTGCGCTCCGTGCGCGCGGAGGCAGGCCACGGGCTGGTGCTCGAGATCGCCTTCGAAGGGCTCAACCGGTCGAGCCGGCACAAGAGCGGCGTGGCCATGCGTTTCCCGCGCATTTCCCGCATCCGCTGGGACAAGCCGCCGGGCGAGGCCGACCGACTGGAGACGCTGGAAGCGCTTCTTTGAACCGGCATGCCGCTACTGCTTGAAATGGCGTATCGCGATACGTATTTTCGCCGCGCAGCAACAAGGAAATGCAATGTCCGACAATGTGACGCGATTTCTGGGCGACACGCCCCTCAGGACCATCGTCAAGCTTGCGATGGTTTCGCTGGTTGTCGGAATCATCATGGCGGCGCTGCATTTCACGCCGGTCGACGTCTGGTACGCCTTCACCGATTTCGTGCGCTGGCTTTACGATCTGGGCTATCTGGCCTTCGGCCGCGTCGGCATCTATTTCGTCTATGGCGCGATGGTTGTCGTCCCGGTGTTCATCGTGATGCGGCTTCTGGCGATCGGCAAGCGGTAGTTTCACTCGCGCCGACTGGCAGGCATCGGCATTTGCGATCTGGCGAGGACGGGTTCATTCTGGTGGAAGCGCAGTCAGCCATCGGAGCCACGAACATGAAGACCAGACCGATTTCGCATATTCGCCTGCTCACCGGCGCCATCGCCTTTCTGTTTCTTGCGGTTCCGGCCAGGGCTGACCTGGAAAGCGATTTCGCCGCCTGCATGTATGGGTCGGGAAAATTGCCGAAGGGGGAGATCGTCGACGCCTGCACGAGGTTGATCGACGGCGCGCAGAAGGAAAACGAGGTTGTCGGCCTCTTCCATGCGATGCGGGCGATGGCCGGAACCGATTCCGGGCGCAACTGCGCCGACGCGCAGCGTGCCGCAGCGCTGGTGGAGAGCGCTGATTTCAAGAGCCTGACGCAGACCCTCGTCGGGCAGATGTGTTGAACCCTCCCGATTGTCGCGATGCACCGGATGCCGACGCTCCGGGGCGCGGATACCTCACACGAACTCGCTCGCCACGCGATGCAGGATCGCGTGGCGGCCGGCGACTTCCATGATGTCGCGCGAATAACCGCCGCCCATGACGCCGGCGACGGCGATGCCGCGCTCGCGGAAGAAGCCGATGACGCGCCGGTCCCGATCTTCAAGGCCTTCGCTTGAAAGCGCCAGCCGGCCGAGGCGGTCGTCGCGATGCGGATCGACTCCGGCATTGTAGAAGACGATGTCGGGGCGGATCAGGTCGAGCGCGGTTGTCAGGGCCTGTTGCAGCACTTCCAGATAGGCCTCGTCCTCCATGCCGTCGGGCAGGGCGATGTCTAGATCGGACTCCTCCTTGCGGGCAGGGAAGTTCTTCTCCGCATGCAGCGAGACCGTCTTCACACGCGGTTCGTCGCGAAAAATCTCGGCAGTGCCGTCGCCCTGGTGCACATCGCAATCGAACACCAGCGCCGTGTCGATTTCGCCGGACGCAAGCAGCAGGTTGGCGGCGACGCCGACATCGTTGAAGACACAGAAACCGGCTCCGTGCGCACGTTTGGCGTGGTGGCTGCCGCCGGCCGTGGAGCATGCCAGCCCGTGCTCGAACGCCAGGCGGGCCGTCATCACCGTGCCGGCGCAGGCGTGGCGCGAGCGCGCGGCGACGCTTTCGCTGACATGAAAGCCGATAAGGCGGTTGATCGCCTCCGGCACATTGGCGGAAAAGACCTGGTCGACATAGGCGCGCTCATGCGCAAGGCCGATCCATTCGGCAGGCGCCGGGCCTGGTGAGTGAAACGCGCCGGGCGATACAATGCCCTCGCGCAGCAGGATGTCCGCGATCGCCGCATATTTGGGCATGGGAAATCGGTGATCGGCGGCCAGTTCGGCGGTGAAAAGCGGATTGTGGACGACAGCGAGCGGCATTGCGCCAGTATAGGGCGGCATGGTTCGCGCGGCGACGAATTGCTTGTGCAATTGCGGATATTTGGCGCTAAAGAGCCGTGATGAATATCGCCGCGCCCGTCCGCCCGTTCCAGATCACGCATCGCCTCGTTTTCGCGCTCGCCGCGCCGATGACGCTTGCCTATATCACGACGCCGGTGCTGGGCCTCGTCGACACGGCCGTCGCCGGCAGGCTCGGCGATCCAGCGCTGATCGGCGGCCTGGCGATTGGCGCTGTGATCATCGATCTGGTCTTCGCCACCTTCAATTTCCAGCGAGCCGGCACGACCGGGCTGACCGCCCAGGCCGTTGGCGCGGGAAATGAAAAGGAAAAGCAGGCGATCCTGTTCCGGGCGCTGATCATCGCGGGAGCGATCGGCCTCGTCGCCATGGCGCTCGGCCCGATCCTGCTCAAGCTTGCCCTTTTCTTCATGGCGCCCGGTCCGGAAATCGCAGCCGCCACGCGAACCTATTTTCTGGTGCGCATGTTCTCCGCGCCGTTCACGCTCGCCAATTATGCGATTCTGGGCTGGCTGATCGGATTAGGTCGCTCGGGTCTGGGGCTCGCGCTGCAGACGCTGCTGAACGGCCTCAACATCGTGCTTTCTGTATGGATGGGCCTGCATCTGGGTTGGGGACTGGCGGGGGTGGCGCTGGCGACGGTCGTCGCCGAGACGCTCACGGTGCTGGTCGCTCTCCCATTGTGCCTGCGAATGATGGACCGAAGCGTGCGGCCCTCCTGGCGCCGGCTCAGCGATTGGCAGGCGCTGCGCCGGCTGGTGGCGCTCAACCGCGATATCATGATCCGCTCATTCGTGCTGATCTTCGCATTCGCCTTCTTCACCGCGCAGGGATCGCGCTTCGGAGAGGTGACGCTCGCCGCCAATGCGGTGCTGATGCATTTCTTCCTGACGGGCGGCTATTTTCTCGATGGTTTGGCTACCGCCGCCGAGCAGCTGGTCGGCCGCGCCATCGGCGCCAATTACCGGGAAGGGTTCCTCCGGGCGCTGAAGCTGACCCTTTTTTGGAATTTCGTTCTCGCCCTGGGACTGACGATCTTCTTTCTGGCCATCGGTCCCTGGCTGGTCGACCTGATCACCACCCTGCCGGGGGTGCGCGGAGAAGCGAACCGCTATCTGTGGATGGCGGCGCTGACCGCGCTGACCGGCGTGCTGGCTTTCCAGATGGACGGCGTCTTCATCGGTGCGACCTGGTCGCGCGACATGAGCATGATGATGCTGCTGTCCTTTGCGCTCTATCTGGGGGCCTGGGCCGTGCTTTCGCCCTGGCTCGGCAATACCGGCCTGTGGCTGGCGCTTCACGTTTTCCTGCTCAGCCGCGGGATTTCGCTGTTCCTGCTGGTTCCCAGGCGCGTGCGCCGGACCTTCCCGGTCTCGTCCGTGTGAACCGGCCGGCCCTTGCGCCTCAGACCAGTTCGAGCACCTTCTCCGCCGGCCGGCCGATCACCGCCTTGCCGTCGCCGATGATGACCGGGCGCTCGATCAGGATCGGATCATGCGCCATCGCCTCGATCAGTTCCTCGTCGTTCTTGACATCGGCCAGTCCACGCTCGCGATAGGCGGACTCGCTTTTTCGCATCAGTTCGCGCGGTTTGACCCCGAGCAATTCGATCACCCGCCGCAGCTCGCTCTGCGAAGGCGGCTTCTTCAGATATTCGACGATTTCCGGTTCCACACCACGGCAGCGCATGAGGTCGAGCGCCTGGCGCGATTTGGTGCAGCGCGGATTGTGCCAGATCGTCAGGGTCATGAAGTTTCCTCCGGGAGAGTGCGTTTCGCCCATTCGGCGGTTTCAAGTCCGGTGAGTTCTCCAACGTTCGACAGCGAACGTCGTTCCAATTCGGTCAGGAGGCCGCGATTGATCTCGCTGGCCAGTCGCGGGCCGCGAAACACCATGGCGGTGTAGAGTTGCAGCAGGCTCGCGCCGGCCGCCAGCTTGGCGATGGCGGCTCGCGGGCCGTCAATTCCGCCAACGCCGATGATCGGCATGGCCGGGCCAATGCGCTCGCGCATGCGGGCGAGCGCGATGGTCGAGCGCTCGAAAAGCGGCCGACCGGACAATCCGCCGGTCTCGCCAGCATGAGGCGCGCCCTCGACCCCGACGCGAGACAGCGTCGTGTTGGAGACGATCAGCCCGTCCAGGGTCGTCGATGCGATTACCTTCGCGATGGAATCCATCTGGGAGCGGGTCAGATCCGGCGCGATCTTCAGGAACACGGGCGGATGCCGCCCGGTTCCCGCCGCCACTTCGTCGCGGCGCCCCAGGACCCGCTCCAGCAGGTCCCGCAGCGCATCGCTCGCCTGCAGATCGCGAAGCCCCGGCGTGTTGGGCGAGGAGATGTTGACCGTGAAATAGCTGGCCAAATCCCGGAACGCGTCGATGCCGGCGACATAGTCTGCCGCGAAATCGGCCGCGTCCTTGTTCGCGCCGATATTGATCCCGACGATGCCGGGCCGACCGGCGCGGCTCTTCAGTCTGCTTGTCGCCGCCGCATGGCCCTCATTGTTGAAGCCCAGACGGTTGATCGTCCCTTCGAACTCGCTCAGGCGGAAGACACGTGGCCGGGCATTTCCCTGCTGCGGGCGGGGGGTCACGGTGCCGCATTCGACGAAGCCGAAGCCGAGGCGAAGCACGGCGTCCGGCGTCTCGGCATTCTTGTCGAAGCCGGCCGCAAGTCCGACTGGGTTTGGGAAGACGAGGCCGCCGGCCGTGACTTCCAGCCGCCGGTCGATGATCGGGCAGACCGGCGGGACCAATCCGCGCTTGAGCGCGGCGATGGTCATGCCATGCGCCGTTTCCGGATCGAAGCGAAAGAGCGCCGCGCGGCCCAGTCGATCGATCAGGCTCACGCCGCGATCTCCGGCGGAAAGATGTGTCCGCCATCCTCGCCAAGCGGCAGCGGACGCGTCCATAGCACCGTGTCCATCGGCAGTTTTGCGTAAAGATGCGGGAACAGCGCCCCGCCGCGCGAGACTTCCCATTTCAACGCAGCGCCGCATGCATCCGGGTCGACCGCGACGAGAAGCAGGTCTTCCTGACCGGCGAAATGCTTGGCCGCTGTCTCGCGCAGCTGCGCTTCGGTGGAAAAGTGAATATAGCCGTCGGACAGGTCGACGGGCGCTCCGTCAAACGATCCTTGCACCTCGGCCGCGGCCCATGCTTCGCCTGTCACGATCTTGTAGATCAACGCCCTCATGCCCGACCGATTGGCACGGCGCGCCGCGCGATTCAAGCGACAAACTTGTGCAACCGACAGGCGCAGCCTATGTTTTGGTGCATGGTGGCCAATCGGCCTCGCACTTGGAGGCGGCTTCAATGACGGGTAGGGCACTTGCGGTGCGCCACAGCGCGAAATTGGCCATGATAGCTCTCACATTTTGCGCTGGCGCCGCCCCGGCGCGTGCCGTCGATCTCGATTCCAGCATGCGTTACGACATGCGCGCGGAGAAGGACGGATTCGTCCGCCTCGACAGGCAGACCGGCGAGATGAGCTTTTGCCAGCTGCGCGACGGCAATCTGGTCTGCCGTGTCGGCGCCGACGAGCGCGCCGCCTTCGACAAGGCCCTTGCCGAGATGCAGGCCAGGCTCGACGCGCTCGAAAAGCGCCGTCAGGGCGAGGACGACGTCGCCAGTTCGAAGCGCCAGGAACGCATCCCCGAATCCGGCAAGTCGCCGGAAAAACCCGCTCTGGGCGAGGAGGAGGAGCGCGAATTCGAAAAGGCGATGGAGTTCGCACAGCGCGCCATGCGCCGTTTCTACGACGCGCTGAAGGATCTGAAGTCCGACATCGAGCGCGACCAGAAGGTGCAATAGCGCCTGCCTGTTGGACCGCGACCCGGCGCGTGGGCGACGTCCACGGGCAGAACCTGCCCTAAGGCCCCTCACGAGGGTTCCTCCGCGTTTCTTGCCGATGTCGACGATCTGGTTCAGGTTGGAACCCGGGCGCCCTGTCTGCCGGATATCCGGCTGGACTAGGGTTTTCCCGGAGGAAGCAGAATGAACCCGATGTTCGAAAACAATCGCAGGCGGATCGCCACGGCCACACGCGCCACCGCCCTTGCCGCCTTTGTGGCCGGGGCGCTGAGCCCGATCAGCGCATTTGCCGCGGGTCAGGGAGAAGGTTGCGACATGGTCGCCGGCCGCGATGGCGGCCAGCAGATTTGCGATGCGGGACTGGTATGTACCGGTCCGTTCGAAGGAACGTACGAGCACGGCAATTGCCAGCCGGAGAAACAGGGCAGTGTTTTCGACAAGAAGGTGTTGAAGGGCTGATCTCGGCCTGATTCGGTGCGGGCGGCTGGTCGGGAAGTGATCCGGCCGCCCGCATTTTCAGCGTAGGGACGAACCGGGCGGGGCAACTCAGTCCTGTTGCTTCTCCAATGCCCTGACGATGAAGTCGGGCAAGGCCACGGCGCGGCGCGACTGATGATTGAGCACGAGATTGCGCACGAAGCCGGTCGCCACGACCCGGCCGGTCGCCAGGTTCTCCATCTGGTGCCGCAAGGCGAAGCTCTTTCCCTGCGGATCGAACGCCCAGGAGACGAGACGCAGCGGATCGCCCTCGCGCGCGGCCTCCACCATTCCGATCTTCATTTCGACGGCTACCCGTCCGTTTCCGTTGTCGCGCAGCCATTGCGGCAGGACGCCGGCATGGTTCCAGATATGCGTCGCGCCGTCGGAAAAGCGTGAAACCACGGCGGTTGCCAGGATCTCGCGATTGTTGTCGGTCTCGTTGACGCGCACCACGCCGCAATGGCTCTCGATCGCCTTGCCGCTGCGCAGCATGCTCTCGGTATCGGCGGCCTGGTCCGGACCGGCCGGCACCCCGCGCGGCATGGCTGCCTCAGCCGCTTCGGCCGAAACCTCCGGCAGGCCGGGATAGATCGGGTTTCCGGCCGTGAAGGGCGTCTGCGTCTCCAGGGCCGTGGCGGACAACAGCCCGGTCTCGGCATCGCTGATCGCATGCACCACCGCCCCGGCGAACGCGCCGTCGCCGATCCGGGCGGTTCGCACGTCGACGCCTTGCGACTCCATCATTTCGCGGTGATAGCGGACATGGATGATCCGCCGGCGGGCGGCCGCGACCTGTCCTGCGCCGGTCTTGACCGCGGCAATCTCGCTCGCCTGCTCGAAGGCGCGAACATAGAACTGGACGTTCCAGTGATCGTTCTCGTCGCACTCCCACCGGTTCACCAATTCGCGTCGGGTGAGAATTCCGGCTGCGAGCGCTGGCCGATTGTTCATGCGGGTTCTCCGTTCACGGAATGATGTCGCCCGTCGCCGCATCGCGATCGGGGGCGCGAAGCGCATCCAGCCTGTCCGGATCGGGGCTGCGCCCCAGCCAGAGCGAAATCCCGACCATCAGGGCCAGCGATACGGGGAGCGCGAAAAGGGCCGCGTGAACCGGCGTTGGCAGTTCGCTCACCCAGGGCAGCACCAGGGCGACTTCATCGCCCGTCCCCGCCGTCAGGTCGGGCCCGAATGTCGACAGCACCCAGGCGAGTGTGTTGATGGCGAGCGCCGCCGCCATGCCTGCGGCAACGCCGATGCTGCTCGTGCGGTCCCACCACACGGCTAGCGCCAAAGCGGGCGCGAGCGCCGAGACCGAGAGCGACAGCGCGTAGAGGGCCGGCTCGATCGGCGCGCCGCGATGGTTCATCGCCAGCCAGGCGGCGACCGCCACGCCGCAGGCGAGCATCAGGCGGGCGATGAAAAGCCGCCACAGGGCCGAACTGCCGCGCGCGCCGGCCCTGTATGCCGCGCCGCTGGAAAAGGCGGTGGCGAAGCCGAAGGCGCAGGCATTGGCGGCGGCGAGGGTCGTCGCCACGAGTCCAGCTCCGAGCACCATGGAAAAGACCGCCGGCAGGCGCACCAGATCCGGCATCGCCAGTCCCACGATCTCGCCGCGCAAGATGAGATCGGCGGAACTGAGCGCATGCTCGGTGCCGCCGCCGCATGCCGCGATCGCCGCTTCCACGCTCTCGACTGTCTGGCCGCACAGCAGCGCCAGTTTCTGGCCGGGAGCAAGCGGCGAATCGAGCGCGCTCCACCGCAGCAGCCAGCCGGTCGCCTGGTCGATCTCGGAGGTCGTAAGGCCGAATATGCCGTTGTAGATCGCCAGCTTGACGAAAGCCGCCGCGGCCGGAGCCGCGGTCACGATCGCCGCACAGAAGACGATCGCCCAGGCCGCCGCCGGCCGCGTCGTGCGTACCCTTCTCGTCGCGTCGAACTGGACTAGCAGGGCCGGGGCCGCCGCGAAGCCCAGCGCAAGAAACAGGGTGAGGAGGATGGCCGCCAATGGTCCGCTGGCGGCGATCGGGGCCTGCGTCATGATCTCGCCAAGCGGCTTGAGGTCCAGACCGCCCAGTTGCGCTTCCATGTTGCCGATCTCGGCCAGCGCGCCGCCGCCATAGCTCAATTGCGGGAGGGGCAGGCCGCCGGTCACCGCCGCGATCCAGATCAGGGGCGCCAGGAACGCGGTCGCCAGGATGGCGAAGGCAAGCGCGCTGGAGCGCACCAGCGCCAGCAGCCCTCCCGGCGCGATGGTCAGGATCGCCAGGATTGCGGCAATTCCGCTGGCCGTGTTGGCTGCGACGGGGAAATACAGCGCGGCGAGCGAACCGGCCACGACAAGCTGGGTCCAGAGCATCAGCAGGCTCGCCAACGCGACGACGCCCATGCCGACAATCGGCGTAACGCGTCCGCCCAGCCGGGCGGTGAAATAGGCCGCCGGCGATGTTGCGCCGCTCTTGCGCAGATGCGGCGCAATGAGGATCGAGGCCAGCGCGACGCCCGTCAGCGGGCCGATCACCAGCGCTGGTCCGGCAAAGGAGCCGGAAAAGAAGTCGCCCGGCGCCAGAAACGAGAACGACGCGGCGACCAGGCACCCCGCCACCGACATGCCGACCAGCGCCGAGGCCACATTATGCCGCGCGTGCAGCCATTGCGCCGGCAGGCCCGTGCGCCAGCCAAGGCCGGGCGCGGCGAACGCCACGACCACCAGCGCGCCGGTCGCCAGATAGCCCAGGCGCTCCGGCATGCCGGCCTGCTCGCCAAGCAGCATCAGGAAGATATAGACGACGGTCGCTGCTGCGGCGAAGACGCCGAACCGGCTGCGAACGGTTTCCCCGTCCCCGACATAGGTCGTCGCGCCTTGCGCCATGCCGCCTTACCGCTCTTCCCAGACCGCTTCCTCGCGGTCGATTTTCTCCTGCCGCAGGGCATGGCGCAATACGGCGAGCGCCAGAAGGAATGGAAAAAGCCCGACGCCCAGCAATTGCCCCGCCGGTGTGGACAGAAGGCTTGCTCCCTGCCAATTGGCGAATCCGGCGGCGAGGCATGCGGCGACAAGGCACAACCCCGCATAAATCGCGGCGCTGAAGCGGCTTCTGTTCCACCATCTGTCCGGTCTACGCAATGTCACCCTCTGGCCCCCCCGAGCAGTTTCCGGATTTACCTAGCACGGTTTTTCGCTGTGCGGGCGCAAAGGCGCCCCTGCCGGGCGCGATTTCCACCGCTCTGCGCCGCCCGCGCGCCATGCTTGCAATTTTTCCGTGCCGACTCGATAGTCGACCGGTCGGATGCGCCCCGCGAATTCGGCCGCAGGAGGAGCCGTGACGCCGGAAACCATCATTGTTGCGGATGACCATCCGCTTTTTCGCGACGCCTTGCGCCAGGCGATCGAGGGTCTGGAGACCTTGCGCAAAGTCGAGATGGCGGGCGACCTGACGCAGGTCGAGGCGCTGCTTCGGCGCGACGGAGACGCCGAACTGGTGCTGCTCGACCTCAACATGCCCGGCAATAACGGCTTTGCCGGCCTCCTGGTGTTGCGGTCGGCCTATCCCGGCATTCCCGTGGTGATCGTCTCGGCGACCGAGGACGCGGCCACCGTGCGCCGCGCGCTCGATCTGGGCGCCTCGGGCTATATCCCCAAATCCTCGACCGGCGAAACCATCCGCGAGGCGATCGGCCGTGTGCTGGAAGGTGAGCTCTGGGCGCCGCCCGACATCGATCTGGACAGCGACCTCGATGGCGAGGAGCGTGATCTCGCCGCCCGCCTGCGCAGTCTCACCCCCCAGCAGCACCGCGTCCTGTCGATGCTGGGCGAGGGGCTGCTGAACAAGCAGATCGCGCATGAGCTTGGCGTTTCCGAGGCGACGGTGAAGGCGCATGTGTCGGCGGTCTTGCTCAAGCTGGGCGTGGACAGCCGCACACAGGCGGTCATCGCCATGGCGCGGATCGGCCTTGCCTCTCCCGCTTCCGATTCCGCGTCCTGAATTCGCGCGGCTCGCCCGGGGCGAGCCCCATGGGTGTTCTATTCGGCGGCGTCGCGCCGGGCCGTGCCCAGCGACAGCACCGAACGCAGCGCCGCCGGGCGCACCGGCTTGTGCAGGACAGTGATGCCGAGCTCCTCCGCCTCCGCCTTGAGCGAACGCGTGCGGTCGGCGGTGATGAGGACGCAGGGCGTGTCGGCGTCGATGGCCGCGCGGATCCGGGCAATCACGGCAATCCCCGTCTCCGATTCAAGGTGATAGTCGGCAAGGACGATATCCGGGCCGTGCGCCATGGCGTCGATCGCCTGCAGCGCGCCTTGCGCATCGAGTGCGGTGTGCACCCGGCAGCCCCATTGGCCCAGCAGCCCGGCCATGCCCTCCAGGATCGAGGTGTCGTTGTCGATACAAAGGACGCTCGTGCCTTCCAGGCTCGCGCGCGAAGCGGCGGTTGCGGCTCCCGGCTCGATCGCCGGCATGTCCTGGCGCTCGGCCCGCGGCACCTCGAGGGAGAAGCAGGTTCCCTTGCCGGGCGCGGAAACCAGCCGGACCTCGTGTCCGAGCAATCGTGAGATGCGCTCCACGATCGACAGGCCCAGCCCGAGGCCCGGCGCATGCCGGGCGCCGCCGCGCAGCCGTCGGAACTCGGTGAACACGCTCTCGCGATCGCTCTGCGCGATGCCGATGCCAGTGTCATGCACTTCGATGCGCACCGAATCCGCGAGACGCCGGCAGCCGACGAGCACCCGGCCTTGCGGCGTGTACTTGATGGCGTTGGAAATGAGGTTCTGGACGAGGCGGCGCAGCAGGGCCGGGTCGGTGTGCACCCAGCACGAACTCTCCACGAAGGTCAGCTTCAGCTGCTTTTCCTGCGCCACGGGCTCGAATTCGAGTTTCATCTGCTCGAACAGCCGCGCGATCGGGAAGGCGACGGGCCGGGTCTCCTGCTTGCCGGCGTCCAGGCGCGAAATCGCCAGGATCGCGCCCAGGATTTCCTCCACCGATTCCAGCGATTTGCCGATATTGCCGGCCAGTTGCTGGTCGCGCCCGCCTTCCAGGCGCTCCAGCAGCGTGGAAGCGTAGAGGCGCGCCGCGTTGAGCGGCTGCAGGATGTCGTGCCCCGCCGCGGCGAGGAAGCGCGTCTTGGAGGCGTTCGCCATGTCGGCCTCCTGCGTGGCGCGTTCCAGCTTCTGGTTCGCCTTGACCAGTTCGCTGGTGCGCTCCTCCACCCGCCGCTCCAGGGTTTCATTGGCCTCGCGCAGCGCCTCGGCCACCAGGATGCGGTCGGTGATGTCGCTCCAGGTCACCACGATGCCGCCATCGGGCATCGGAGCGGTTCGGATTTCGACGATGCGCTCGGAGGCGGCGAGCGCCAGCAGCCAGGGTTCGTTGGAATCGAGAATGCGGTCCGCCAGCCTCTGCCCGCCGATCCCCTGCGCCTCCAGCCCCTGCACCGCCGCGAGTTGGCGGGTGATTTCCATCAGCGGCACGCCCGCCCTGCCGACGCTCTGCGGCAGGTCGAGAATGCGTCGGAAGCGGCGGTTCCAGAACGCAAGGCGGAATTCGCTGTCGAAGACGGCGATGCCCTGGTCGATCTGGTCGAGCGCGGTCTGCAGGACGTCGCGATTGTAGCGCAGCGCCTCGGTCGCCTGGTCGAGGAGCTTGCGATTGGCGGGTGAGGCGTCCTCGAACCGCTTGAGCAGCAGCGAATGCACCAGGCGCGAGGAGGAGGAGCCGATGGCGCTGGCCAGCAATTGTTCGGAGAAGCGCAGCATCGACTGGTCGATCGGCTCGCTCTCCTTTGGCGTTGCGCCGCGCTCCGACCAGAAGGCCTCGAAGGATCGGTCCGTGCGCTGGCTGCCCAGATAGCGCGCCACAGTGTCCCGCAAATCCCCGACGGTGATCTTCGCCGCCGCCGAGCGCCGCGACAGGACGAGGCTTTGCCCCCGGTCCACGAAGATCGCGGCCTGGGCTACCTCCGAGCTGCTCGGCTTGCGGGTGAGCGAGGCGAAGACATAGGCCAGCGTGTTGACCGCAAGGCTGAGCAGTACGCCCTTCGCCAGCGGCGTCAGCGCTCCGGCCTCCAGGATCGCGGCGCCTCCGCTCCAGCCCAGATGCGGCCATTGCGCCGGGTCGAGCAGCGTTGGAAGCAGCAGGGCGTAGGCCCAAACGGCAAATCCGGCGACCATGCCGGCGATCGCGCCGCGCGCATTGCCGCGGCTCCAGAACAGCCCGCCGAGGAAGGCCGGTGCCAGTTGCGCCACGGCCGCGAACGACACCAGCCCGATCGAGGCGAGCGCCTGCGAATTGTCGGCGGCGCGGTAATAGGCATAGCCCAGCAACAGCAGGCCCACGATCGCGGTGCGCCTTATGTTGAGGATGGTCTGCCCCATGTCGCCGATTGCGCCGCCGCCGCTGGCCTGGCGGCGCAGCATCAGCGGCAGGACGAGGTCGTTGGAGATCATGATCGCCAGCGCCACGCAGGCGACCACCACCATCGCCGCACCGGCCGAAAGCCCCCCGACAAAGGCGAACACGGAAATCATGTCATTGCCCTGCGACATGGGAAGCAGCAGCACGAAATCGTCGGCGTTTACCGTGTTGCCGAACCGGATCATGCCCGCTGCCGCGATCGGAATGACGAAGAGATTGATGACGACGAGATAGAGCGGGAACAGCCAGCGCGCCCGCGTCAGCTCGCGCGGCGAGTGATTTTCCACCACCATCACGTGGAACTGGCGCGGCAGCAGCGGAAAGGCCAATGCGCTGAGCAGCGTCAGAATGAAGAAGTTTCCGGCGTCGAAACCCTTGGCCATGGTCGCCGCCACTCCCGCATTCTCGCGCGCGGCGGCCAGCAGACTGTCAAATCC
>JAUIBM010000380.1 GCA_030428345.1 Alphaproteobacteria bacterium
CGCGAGCGGGCCACTCGCCATGCAGATGTTCCTGCCGGCGCTGCCCGCCATCCAGAAGGATCTCGGCGTCGACGCCGGCGTCGCGCAGCTGGTCTTCAGCCTGTCCCTCCTGGCCATGGCCGTCTCGACCCTGGCCTACGGCCCCCTGTCCGACCGGCTGGGCCGTCGCCCGGTCCTGGTGGGCGGCATGCTCCTGGCGCTTTTCCTGGACTGGCTCGGATTCTCCGGTCCCATGGCAGCCTTCGGACCGATCATCTTCGTGGGCCTCGGCAATGGCCTGGCCTTGCCCAGCGCCAATTCCGGCATTGTCAGCGTTCGGCCGCATCTGGCCGGTTCGGCGTCCGGTTTCGGAGGCTTTATCCAGATCGCGGCGGGCGCCCTCCTGTCCGCCCTCGCGGTGGCCTTGCTGGGGCCGGGCAACGGACCGGTCACCCTGCATCTGCTGTTGCTGGCCTCCGGTGCGACCTCCATCGTCACCACGCTCTATGTAATCGCCGTCAGCCGGTCGGAGGCGCGCCGCGCGGCGCGCGCGGCAGGCGATGCCTGACGCCCGCTCGCAATTGCAGCGCGCCGACATTGCCGGCGTCATACTCGCCGGAGGGCTTTCCCGCCGCATGAATGGCGAGGCCAAGCCGCTGATTGAACTTGGCGGCGTGCCGCTCTTGGCGCATGTACGCAACCGGCTTGCACCACAGGTCTCGCGCCTGCTGATCAGCGCCAACGACAACGCCGAACGCTACGCACAATTCTGCCTGCCGGTGCAGGCCGACCCCGTGGCGGACAAGGACGGTTCCGCACCGGCCGGCCCGCTGGCGGGAATCCTTGCCGGCATGATATGGGCTCGACAGGCCGCGCCTGATGCGAGCCATCTGGTCAGCGTTGCCGCCGACACGCCGTTCTTTCCCGCCGATCTGGTCTCCCGGCTTGCCGAAGGACTTGCGCATGGCGTAGTCGCGATGGCCGCTTCGCTGCGCCGCCGGCATCCGGTGTTCGCATTGTGGCCCGTCTCCCTCTCCCGCGATCTGGAGCGGTTCCTGGCGTCGGGAGAGAAAGCCAGCGTCGAGCGTTTCGCCGCCCGGCATGGCGGCGTCAGCGTCGAGTTCCCGCCGATCGAGATCGGCGGAGAAACCTGCGACCCCTTCTTCAACATCAACACGCCGCAGGACCTTGAAACCGCGCAATCCATCCTGGCGCGGGTCGCCGGCAAGGCCTGAGCGGCCGGGTCACCGGCTGCTCCTATTGCGCCGGGGTCAGCCGCCAGACGCCTTTCGCCTCCTTGCGATAGCGCGCCGTCTCCGTCGGGATCGCGATATAGTCGAGGCCGGCCCAGAGATCGGCCAGATCGCTGTAATGCGGCGACAGGAAATGCCCGCTCTGGCCGGTCGAGGTGACGAAGCGCGCGGACTGCGGATCGGCCATGTCGTAATAGGCGCGGAAGGCCGAGGCGTGAATGTTGAAATAGGGATGCTCGCCGGAGAAATCGGTGCGCCCGCGCAGCAGGGTGTAGGAGCCTCCGGCGCTCGGACGCGAGACCGTGAACAGCCAGGAGAGCGGCTTGACCGAGGAAAACGGGCGATGCTCGCCAAAGGCCAGATGGGCCGCGCCCCAGCGCCAGGAACGCCAGTCGTCGCCCTGCGCGGCCTTGAGTTCGTCCAGCGCCGCCGATAGCGAGCGCGACAGGATTGCGCCACAGGTCTCCGCGCGGGCCGTTCGCCTGTCATCGCACCAATCGCGCGTGCCAGCGGTTCGCAGCGCCATCAGGACCGGCTCCATATTGCCCTTGGCGAAACGCTTGTAGTCCGGTCCCAGGTCGTCCTCGAAGATGGCGATCTGCGTATGGCGCCACCAGGCCGTCATGATCAGCGGCTCGGGCTTGCCCGGAGACATCAGGCCGTCCCAATCGGCCAAAGCCTCGATCATGGTGCGGTCCTGCCCCGTGCCGGCGACCAATTGCTGGATCGCCGTATCGCGGAATTGCGTCAGCGCGGGCGAGAAATTGTCGGTCTGAATGGCGCGCATCGTCGCCAGCGAGTGCTTCTCGGTGGCGTCGATCACCAGTGTCTCCACCCGTTCCTGGCGAAACCGCTCATCCCAATCGAAGGTGATGTGGTGCGAATAGCCTGGAGGCATCCAGTTGGCGTTGGCCGTCGCAAGCGCGCCGCTAGCCGGATTATCAATGCGCGGCAGGTCCTCGAAGGAGAGCCAGCCCTTCCAGTCATATTGGGCGAGCCAGCCGGGAACCGGTTCGCGGCCCATGATCATGTTGGAAGGATCGCGCACCGGCACGCGCCCCGGAGCGATCAGGCCGATCGCGCCGGAAGCATCAGCCATGACGATGGATTGCATCGGCGCGACCATCTTGCGCGCGGCTTCCATCGCCTCGGAGACCGTCTGCGACAGGCCGAGCCCGATCGCCGCCTCGGCGGTCGTGTCGTCATGGGCAAGGGAAACCCAGGACAGCGCGCCGACATGGCCCGGCGGCAGGATGTCCTTCAGGCCGCGATACCCGTCCGGCAGAACCGGTCCGTGGCGGGTTCGGCGGCGTTCGAAAGCGACCGGATCCGCGCCGGAAACGCGGATCGTCACTTTCTCGGTCTCGAAATTGGCCCATCCGGTCGGCGTCAGATATTGCGTGGGATCTTCCGGGTTGAGCCGCTCGACGAACAGGTCCTGCCCGTCGAGATTGGTTGTGGTCAGCCCCCAGGAAAGCGAGCCGGTACGCCCGGTCAGAACCAGCGGCGTACCCGGCAGACTGCCTCCGACAATGTCGTGATGCCGGCCGTCATGGGTGAAGGCCAGGTGAACCAGATAGAATACCGTCGGCGCGGTCAGGCCCAGATGCGGGTCGTTCGCCAGCAGGGGCTTGCCGGAAACGCTACGCGATCCCGACACCGCCCAATTGTTGGAAGCCGTGATCGGCGTGTCCCAGGCCAGCGCACGGGCATAGTCGCGGCCCATCGCGTCCATGTCCATCGCCGCCTTGGGCAGGGAAGGCGCCGCGAAATCGAACAGGTCGCGCAGATCGGGCAAGGGCGGCGGAGTGTCTCGCGGGCTATAGGGCATCATGTCGTCGATCTCGCCCGGCGACATGCCGCGCGCAGCGAGCGCCAGACGCTTGATCTCGTCGTCGAGATTGGAGTCGAGCGTAAGCGCCATGACCTTGACCATGGCGACGCTCTGCCATGGCTCCCACGGCTCGGCGGCTTGCTGCAGGATCATGAATTCCGGCGGCAATTGCGCCTCCAGCAGGCCGCGCGGACGTTCCAGCCATGCGTTGACGCCGTCCGAATATGCCTTGAGGATTCCCTTGGCCTGGGGCGACAGCACTTCGTAGGAAGCGCGCGCAGCGCCCTCCAGGTCCATCGTGCGAAGAAAGATGTCGGTATCGACCGTCGGCGCGCCGAACAGTTCGGACAGGCGTCCCTGCGCCACGCGGCGCATCACATGCATCTGCCAGAAACGGTCCTGGGCGTGGACGAATCCGAGGGCGCGCGCCGCGTCATCATAATTCGCCGCTTCCACATGGGGCACGCCGTGACCGTCGCGCAGCACCTGGACCTCTCCCGACAGGCCTGCGATGCTCGCGCCGCCGTTATCGGCCGGCAAGGTGGAGGTCAGCGCGACATACAGGACCAGCGCCCCGACGATCACCAGCGCCACGACCGCCAACGCCGTTCGAAGCAGCCATTTGAAAAACGTGCGCAATCGAGTATCCCCTCACCAAAGCGTTGCAACGCGTCGGGACATTGGCAGAAAGGAAATTCACATGGCAAGGGTGGCATTCATCGGACTGGGCGTCATGGGTTATCCGATGGCCGGACATATCGCTGCGGCCGGACATTCGGTGACGGTCTACAACCGCACGGGCGAAAAGGCGCGCGCCTGGGTCGAGCAGCATGGCGGATCCCATGCGCCGACGCCGCGCGAAGCCGCCGCCGACTGCGATTTCGTCTTCGCCTGCGTGGGCAATGACGACGATCTGCGCTCAGTTACCCTCGGCGGGGACGGCGCCTTTGCCGCCATGAAAGCCGGCGCGGTGTTCATCGACAACACCAC
>JAUIBM010000381.1 GCA_030428345.1 Alphaproteobacteria bacterium
TTTCCTCATCCTGGCGGTAATCATCTTCTTCATGGTCAAGGTGATGAACCGCGTGATGGTCAAGCAGGCGGAAAAGCCGTCTGCCCCGCCGGCCCCGACCGCCGACCAGAAGCTGCTCGCCGAAATTCGCGACCTGCTGGCCGCATCGGTCAAGACGCAATAACGCCTTCGGGCGAACGGCCGGCGGCTTCATCGCCGGCCAGCTCGCCGCAGGGCTTGCCGCCGGGAGCTTGGTTGCCGTGAAGCGCATCGTTGCGGCATTTTTCAATTCGCTGGCGGGATTGCGCTTCGGCCTCTCGCGCGAGGCGGCGCTGCGTGAGGAGATGATCCTCATTGCGCTGTCGCTTCCCGCTGCGCCGATGTTGACGCTGGAGCCCTGGAAGCTTCTGGCGCTCTGGGGCTCGCTGCTGCTCCTGCTCTGCGTTGAATTGCTCAATACCGGAATCGAGAAGCTTGCCGATCGCGTCACCCGGGACGACGACGGACTGGTGAAGATCGCCAAGGATTGCGGCTCGGCGGCCGTGATGATGGCGATCCTCATTGCAGCCGGCTGCTGGGGCGTTGCCCTGTGGGAGCGCATCTCCGCCTGAGAGCCGGCCCGCCGTGACGAAGGCCGACCGGAATGACCGGGTCAGGGGCGCCGGGTCAGGGGCGCCGGATCAGAATCGTCAGATCAGAATCGCACCGGCCGCCACACCACGATTTTCGGATGCCGGTCCCGGTCGACTTCCATCGCCACCACCGTGCACTGCGCGCCGCGGCATTCGTGGCAGCGAAACGGCAGATTGGTCAATGGCTTGCCGGGATCGACAAATTGCGCGACATCGCCGGCGAGAAAATGCGCGGCATGGCCGCACGTCTCGCACGTCACCTTGAGCACCATGGAGTGCCGCACCGCCTGTCCCAGATTCTTGATTGCCGACGCCATGCTTTCGATATGGAACAAAGCAGGAACACGGTCAAGAAGCTTGACGTTGCGACAGGGGCGGCCGGAGCCGGTCCGGTCTTTGTGGAGCCGAGTCGGAGAATCCAGCATCACGTATATCCGGGTAGATTGCATGTTCCGTTTGGACTATCCTGCCGGGTGTAGTTCGAATGTCGCGGATGCAGACGTCAGTAATGACGGATAGACGCCAAACGCTCGCAAGGCTGACCCCTCTTGTGCTGTCGGCCGCGCTTGATCCCTACAGATGGGAGGATTTTCTCTCAGAGTTGGGCAGGCTCGCCGGCGGCGTGCGCACGCATATCTTCGGTCACGATTTTCACAGCGGAACCAATCTCGGATTGCTCGGCAGCGGATACGACCCGTTCGCAGTCGCAACCTATGGCGACTATTATTACGACAAGAACGCCTGGGCGGAGGGCTTCGTGAAGGCCGATGTCGGCGTCCCCGTACATTCCGAATGGATGTGCCGTCGCGAACGCCTGGAGAGCACGGAGTTCTACAACGACTGGGTTCGCCCACAGGAGGATATCGTGGGCGGCGGTGGCGCTCTTCTGTTCAAGGAGGAAGGGCGGATGATTGCGCTCGGCGGCAATATCCGGCGCAAGGATATCGAGCGGCTTGAGGATCCATGGATGGATCTGGTCGCGGACATGATTCCGTTCGTCCGGCACGCCTTCGAGGTCAATCGCGCGCTTGCGGGCAAGGAAGTGGAAAAGGCGGGTTTCGCTGTCGCCCAGAATGCCCAGACCGCCGTCTTTCTTCTCGGGAGGGACGGGCGCCTCTTGCATGTCAACCAATATGGCGAGGCCATGCTTGCCGCGGGCGACCGCGTTGGGCTTGATCTGCTCGGCCGCCTCGATCTTGCCGACCGGCGGGCGTCGGCGCGCCTGTCGGAGGCCATGTTGCGCCTCACCTGCGGCGGGCTTGCCGCACCGCTCGCCTTTCCCGCCGACCGTTCCGCCGAGATGATTTGCCGCATCGCCCAGATGGATGCGTCGGTGACGGAATTCGCGATGCAGGGAATCATTCTGGGCATGCAGCAGGAGCGGGGCGTGCTGGTGACGATTTCGCGATCGCCAACGCAGGACGCGCTCCCGGTCGCCCTTTGCGCGGCGCATCGCCTGACCTCGGCCGAGGCGCAGGTGGCGATCCTGCTGGCGGACGGAAGGATACCTTCGGAGATCGCGGCCGAGCGCCAGGTCAGCGTTCATACGGTTCGCAATCAGATCAAGGCGGCGCTGTCCAAATGCGGCGTTCGCCGGCAGGCCGATCTGGTTCGCGAGGTCGAACGGCTGCGTCAGAAGCCATAGCCAGAAGCAATAGCCAGAACCAATAGATTGTCGCCATTGCCGCGTGCCAACACGCCCAGCCGCGGTCAGCCGGCGGCGTAGCCAAGCCGGCGCATCATTGCTCCATTGATCTCCTCGAACAACGCGAGGAGATCGTCGGGCATCGGCTCATCGTTCCGGCGCTCGGGCCTGACAAACCTGCCATCCACCTCGACGATGCGCTCGCGCGGAGGGATCGTCCGGCTGATCGGCTCGCGACCCAGAAAATCGGCAAGTTGCGGCAACAGCGCGATCGGGTCGGCGGCGAGGTCCTCATAGCGCAGGAAAAGCGTGTCTGGCCTTTCCCACGGCGTCCAATCGGCGACATGCTCCGACCACGTTCCGAATGGCGCCTCTCCCCGGATGATCTGCTCCAGAGTGAACTCTCCCCCGTACCAGACCGCGAGGCTCTGGCATGCCGCGATCCCGTTGCGCACGATATAGATCGCCCTCTCGGAGCCCTTAGGCGGATCGTGCGTCTTGATCAGGGGCAGAGCGTCGCGCGCAAACGCCAGGCGACCCGCGCGATCGCGCTCGACGTGACCGACAATGTCCTCCAGCGCCGCATTGTCTCTCAGGTCGTGGCGATACATGCTCCCGGATTTCAGCCCGAAGCAGTGATGCAGAACGGTGCGCAGCATCGTGTTGCCGCTTCGCGGATAGGACGCAAGGTAGACGGCGTCGCGCCGCAATCGCTCCTTGACCCGCCATCCCAGCGGCGTCTCGCGCTTGCGGCGTTTGCGCAGGAAATTGAACATGCATGCCTTCCAGATGCCTGGGCGGAACCCGCCGGGGCCCTGCAATCGCGCATCGCCCAAAGATCCTTCTGCCGTAAGGTAAGGTACGGCCGGCTGGGTTTTTGCAGGATTTGCGCCGCCGATGCAACTGCGGTGAATGAGCCATGCCAGGCGTGGCGCATGCCTTCCGGCGAAGCGCGTTGTCTTGCCTCGCGTCAATTGCCATACACATCCGGTGATCTTTCCGGGAGGACGGCGCCTTGAGAATTCTCCATACGGCGGACCTGCATCTGGGCCGACAGTTCAACGGGATGCCGCTGGACGAGGATCATGCCGCCGTTCTCGACCAGATCCTGCGTGCGCTCGTCGATCGCCGCGCCGATGTGCTGATCATCGCAGGCGACGTCTTCGACCGGGCAGCGCCGCCCGCCAGCGCGGTGCGACAGTTCAACGGCTTCCTTTCGCGCGTTGCGTCGCAGACCAAGGCGGCTGTCGTCCTCATCGCCGGCAATCACGATTCGGGCGATCGCATCGCCTCGATGTCGATCATGACCGACGCAAGTCGGGCGCTGATTCGCGGCACGCTCAGCGCCGAGGAACCCCCGCTTGTGCTGTCGGACGAGCATGGCGAGGTGGCCTTTTCCGGCCTGCCCTTTGCCTATGAATACGCCGCCCGCGAGTGCTTTGCCGATGCGGACCTCCAGACCCCGGAGGACGTGCTGACCGCGCAAATCGCGGCCGCCCGCCGTCATGTGCCGGAAGGCGCGCGCTGGGTGGCGGTCGCCCACGCCTTCCTGTCGGGCGCCAATGGCAGCCAGAGCGAACGTCCGCTCGCCCGCGTCGGCGGGATCGAGACCGTCCGGCCGGAAATATTCGCCGGCGCGCATTATGTCGCCCTGGGGCATCTGCACCGTCCCCAATTCGTCGGTGCGCCCAACATCCGCTACTGCGGATCGCCGCTCGCCTTCGGTTTCGACGAGGCGGACGCGGCCAAGTCCATGAGCCTGGTTGAAATGG
>JAUIBM010000382.1 GCA_030428345.1 Alphaproteobacteria bacterium
CGCTCCTGCCCCGCGGCGCGGAGCTCGTGCGCAACGACTTCGGCACCGCGCCCGGCTTCCGGTGCGAGATCGACGGCTCGACCGTGGTCGTGCTCCCCGGTCCGCCGCGCGAGCTGCACGCCGTGTGGCGCGCGGAAGTGGCGCGCGGGCTGAATTCAGCCGCCGACCGGGTGGAAAATCTCGCGCGCCGTCTCGCCTTCGAACGACCCACGAAATAGCGCGTCAGGGGACTGGCGCGGACCCGCGCGCAAGCCTATATCTGGGGGCGGCGGGCTGCGTGGTGCGTTAGGAATCGTATTCCCGGGGCCTTAATGATCTCGAAGGGAGCTGTCCCTGACCGGACCCGTGGGTCCGGACATACGGAGCCCACCTACTTTGTAGGTTCCCGGGGTCAAACTCCGACGGCCAAGGTGGCTCGCTTCCTTAGCCCTTACTCCGCGTCGAAGCGGTACAGGCGGGATTTTGGCAGTGAATGAGGAAACGCAGTTTCGTGAGCGCAAGGCGCGCTTGCGCGAAGCGGCCCTGAGCAGGCGCGACCAGCTCGATCCGGTCGAGCGCATCGAGATGAGCCTGGGGGCCTGCGATCATTGCGACGCCTGGCTCGATTTCCAGCCTGGGGCGATCGTTTCCGGCTTTTTTCCCATCCGTTCCGAAATCGACTTGCGGCCGCTGATGGACCGGCTGCGGGCGCGCGGCGCGCGGCTGTGCCTGCCCGCCGTGCTCGACCGCCAGACCATCGTCTTCCGCGAATTGCTGCGCGAGGCGGCGTTGGTCAAGACCGGTTTCGGCACGGTCGGCCCCGGAGCCGACGCCGCGATCCTGGATCCCGATATCCTGCTGATGCCGCTGGCGGCATTCGACGCGTCGGGAAACCGCATCGGCTATGGCGCGGGGCATTACGACCGGGCGATCGCCCGGCTGCTGGCGGCCGGCCGAAGCCCGCGCCTCGTCGGCATGGCGTTTTCGGTGCAGGAAGTTGACAGCGTACCTTGCCAATCGCATGACGTAGCCTTGCATGCGGTGGTCACGGAGAAGGGCGTCCGGCCCTTCTCCAACTGAAGAGGTGCGTGATGCGGTTGCTGTTTCTCGGCGACATGGTGGGAAAAAGCGGCCGCGAGGCGGTCTACGCGGAGCTTCCCGGAATGATCGAGCGCTGGAAGCTCGATTTCGTCATCGTCAATGGCGAGAACGCGGCGGGCGGCTTCGGCATCACCGAGGCGATTCTCGAGGAGACCCTCGCCGCCGGGGCCGATGTGGTTACCACCGGCAATCATGTCTGGGACCAGCGCGAGGCGCTTACCTTCGCCGACCGGCAGGAGCGGTTCCTGCGGCCGGCGAATTTCCCCGCCGGCACGCCCGGCCGGGGCGCCAATATCTACGAGGCGCGCAACGGCGCGCGGGTGATGGTCGCCAATGTCATGGGCTCCGTGTTCATGCATCCCGGGCTCGACGATCCGTTCCGTTGCGGCGAGGCGCTCTTGCAGCAGACCTCGCTCGGGCGCGATGTCGATGTGGTGTTCTTCGACTTTCACGCCGAGGCGACCTCGGAAAAGATCTGCTTTGCCCATTTCGTCGACGGACGGGCCACCATGGTGGTGGGCACGCATACCCATTGCCCGACGGCGGACCACCAGATCCTGGCCGGCGGCACGGCCTATCTGTCGGACGCGGGCATGTGCGGGGATTACGATTCCTCGCTCGGCATGGACAAGGAGGAGCCCTTGCAGCGCTTTCTCTCCAAGGTGCCGAAGGGCCGGTTCGAGGCCGCGACCGGCCAGGCGACCCTTTGCGGCGTCGGCATCGACATCGACCTGAAGACCGGTCTCGCCACGCGCATCGCGCCACTTCGGGTTGGTCCACGGCTCGAAAACGTCACGCCCTGGTAGGGGCGAAGGAAATGTCGCGATGATTTCCATCTACCGGTTTGACAATGGCCGCACGGTGAAGTGGGATGCGCCGCTGGGCGACGCCGGCCCGGCCGTGTGGATCGATCTCGTCATGCCGACGCGGGAGGAAGAACGCCATGTCGAGCAGATGACGGGCGTTGCGGTGCCCACGCTCGACGAGATGGCGGAGATCGAAAGTTCCTCGCGGATCTACGAGCAGGACGGAGCGCTGTTCCTGACGGCGCTGGTGCTCGCCAATACTGAAGCGGACAATGTGGTGATTTCACCGGTGACCTTCGTGCTGGCCGGCGAGCGGCTGATCACGGTGCGCTACCACAAGCCCAAGGCCTTCCAGCAGTTTTCCGAACGATCGGGCAGGGAGGGGGCGGATTGCACCAACGCCGCCCGTGCGCTCATGCTGCTGCTGGAATCGATCGTCGACCGCCTCGCCGACATTCTGGAGCGGGGCGCGCGGGATATCGACGCCCTGTCCGGCCGGATCTTCGGGTTCGAGAACGCCGCCAAGGCGAAGGGGCGCGGCTTCGAGGATGTGCTGGTCGATCTTGGACGCAAGGGCAATCTTGCCTCCAACATTCGCGACAGCCTGGCGACGCTGGAGCGGGTCGGCGGCTTCCTCGCGCTGAAACTGCCCGCGCAGGGGCGCGACAAGGGGCTGAGGGAGCGCCTGAAGACGCTGCTGCGCGACATTCGCTCGCTCAGCGACCACACGGCGTTTCTGTCGCAGAAGATCACCTTCCTGCTCGACGCGACGCTGGGCCTGATCAATATCGAGCAGAACAACATCATCAAGATCTTCTCGATCGCTGCCGTGGTGTTCCTGCCGCCGACGCTGGTCGCCTCGATCTACGGCATGAATTTCCAGTTCATGCCGGAACTCCACTGGGCTTTCGGCTATCCGGCGGCGATTGGGGCCATGGTCGTCTCGGCCGTGCTGCCGCTCGTCTATTTCAAGCGAATGGGCTGGCTCTAGCGACGTTCGCATCCCCGCATCGGCGCGGGCAGGGTTTTCGGGCGGTTCGGCGGGCGCAAGGAGAGTCTACGCCCGGGCCTGCGAAGCAAAACGGCCGGCGAGATGTGCCGGCCGCTTCGATTTTCAGTCCCGTTTTTCAGGCTCGTGTTCTCAGGCCCGGCAAGGGCTATCGCACCGTGGCGAGATAGCGAGCCTCGTCCTCGTCGCGCAGGCTGCCGCCGAGCGCTGCCGAAACCGCGGCGATGAACGCGCCGATGATCATGGACAGCGCGCCGACGATTGCGAAGGTGGCGCTCGCCTTGCGGGCGGTATCCGCCGCTTCCTGGGCCTTTGTCTTCGCCGCGTCTATTTGCGCCAGGACGTCGTTTACGCGCTTTTCCGCTTCCGGCCTCGACAGGCCGGTCCGCGATTCGACCAGCTGCGCGAGATAAAGCCGGTCATCGGGCAGGACTTCGCCCCTGGCCGCGCTGGCGATGAGGATGCGCGACGCCTGGGCGGCGGCCGCTCCATCGTCAGACGGCATGACGGTCGTCGGGGTCGTCGCGCTGGGGCGGAAAAGCCCGTCGACGAAATAGAGCGTTGCATTCGATCCGCCGGCCAATCCGTCGGTCTGGTCCGCTGCGCCCGCAACAGCCTTTGCCGAGGCGGCCGCCGCGCCGGACACCGCCCTGGCGCCGGCGCCGACCGTGGCCGAAATGGCCGAGCCCAGAACGAATGCCACAAGGAGCGTCGCCAGCGCCCAGGACATGAAACCGTGGGCCGTGTCGCGAAACAGGGTCTCGTCGTTGTGAATGCCCACCCATCTGGCGCGCAGACGCCCGGTCAGATAGCCGCCCAGCGCCGAAGACAGCCATTGCACAATGACCAGCCAGATCGCCGCCGACACCGCGAACGTCGTGATGCCCGCGCTTTCATGGGCCCATGGCGAAACCATGGTCAGGCCGAAGCCCGAGCCCACGAGCATGAGAACGAGGGTAAGGGTCGCAGCAGCCATGGCGCCCGCGATGATAGGCCCCCAGCTGACGGCCGACGCCGGAGATTCGATCGAGGCGTCCGCCCCGGAAATTGCCACTGTGGATGTCATCCTCGCCCCCTATCGCACAAAGAGTGCAAGGAGAATGATGACCGGAATCGGAACACCCAGAAGC
>JAUIBM010000383.1 GCA_030428345.1 Alphaproteobacteria bacterium
GCCTCGATTTCGCCATCGTCGGGCGCACCACGGACGATCTGCGCTTCCGAGTGCTGCATCAGGGCGAGGAAGTCGCGAATCTGCCGATCAAGGAACTTGGCGATGAAGCGCCGGAATATGACCGGCCGTGGAACGAGCCGACGCCGGCGGCCCCGCTGTCTGGCGAACTTCCAGGCTGCGATGTCTCGGCCGATCTGCTGGCGCTGCTGGGCTCGCCCGACTTTTCGTCGAGGCGCTGGGTCTGGGAGCAGTACGACACGCTGATCCAGGGCAATTCCCTGCAACGCCCCGGCGGCGACGCAGGCGTGGTTCGCGTCGACGGCCATCCTGCAAAGGCGCTCGCCTTCGCCTGCGACGTCAATCCCCGCTACTGCCACGCAGACCCCTATGAGGGCGGCAAGCAGGCGGTCGCCGAATGCTGGCGCAACCTGACCGCAACCGGCGCGGACCCGCTGGCGGCGACCGACAATCTGAATTTCGGCAATCCCGAACGCCCGGAAATCATGGGCCAGCTTGTGGGCTGCATCAAGGGAATCGGCGAGGCGTGCCGCGTACTCGCCTTCCCGATCGTCTCGGGCAATGTCTCGCTCTACAACGAAACCAATGGCAGCGGCATCCTGCCGACGCCGACCATCGGCGGCGTCGGGCTCATTCCCGATTACAGCCGGATGGCGCGGGCGGGCTTTGCCGGCGAAAACGAATGCATCCTGCTCATCGGCGCGCCGGATTCCTGGGGTACGCATCTGGGGCAGTCAGCCTGGCTGCGGGTCTTGCACGGGCGCCGCGAAGGCGGCTGCCCGCCGGTCGACCTGGCGCATGAAAAGCGCGCCGGCGATCTGGTGCGCAGCCTGATCCGCGAAGGCATCGCCACCGCGGTGCATGATTGTTCCGACGGCGGACTGGCGGTTGCGCTCGCCGAAATGGCGATGGCCGGCGGCGTCGGCGCGACGACGACGCAATTGAACGGCGTGCCGGCGGCGGAACAGTTCTTCGGCGAGGACCAGGGACGGTACGTCGTCACGATCGCGCGCGACCATCTGGACGATGTCCAGGACCGGGCGAAGGCCGCCGGCCTCTTCGCACCGTGGATCGGCACGACCGGCGGTGAGGATCTTCAACTGGGCGACGCCAAACCAGTGCTGATTGGGCAATTGCGCCTTGCCCATGAATCATGGTTTCCTCGCTACATGGACGGCCCCGACGCCATCGTCGATTGATTTCCCGTTCAGCACAGTTGAGGTTTCCCTATGGCAATGTCCGCCGGCGATATTGAGAAAATGATCAAGCAGGCGATCCCCGACGCCACCGTAACCATTCGCGATCTGGCCGGAGACGGCGATCACTATGCCGCCGAAGTGGTGTCGGAGAGCTTTCGCGGCAAGTCGCGCGTGCAGCAGCACCAGATGGTCTATGAGGCGCTGAAGGGCAATATGGGCGGGGTGCTGCATGCCTTGGCCCTGCAGACCAGCGCACCGGCGTAAACGCGATGCGTTCGGGCATGCACAAACTGCCGAATGTCTTTCAACGGCCCGTGTTGCGCGACAGCTTCTTCTGGGCCTTCCTGGGCACCCTCGCCTTTTGGGCGCTGGTGCTGTGGCTGATCTTCGGCTGACGGCTGCTTCGCGACCCCTTTAAATCGCCTCGCCAAGGCGATATGTGTTGCTGCTGAACCCGCGCCGGCCTTGAACCGGCGATTTGCCAGGAGAAGACAATGACCGCCGCCCAGGAATTCATCGCCAATGAGGTGAAGTCGAACCCCGTCGTCCTGTTCATGAAGGGCACGCCGGATTTCCCGCAATGCGGCTTTTCAGGCCAGGTTGTGCAGATTCTTGATTATCTCGGCCTCGAATACAAAGGCGTCAACGTGCTAGCGGACGCCGATCTGCGCCAGGGCATCAAGGATTTCTCCAACTGGCCGACTATTCCGCAGCTCTACGTCAAGGGCGAGTTTGTCGGCGGATGCGACATCGTACGCGAGATGTTCCAGGCCGGCGAATTGCAGCAATACCTGACCGAGCAGGGCGTGCCCGTGCGCGGCGCCGCGGAAGCCTGATCCTCGCAAACTGAATCGAAAAACCCCGGGAAAGCATTGCTTTCCCGGGGTTTTTTGTGACGCTTTCGAAGCGTCAGTTCTGCGCCGTTTCAAGGATCGGCGTGATGTTGCGCACGGTTACGCGGCGGTTGGCCCGCTCGTCGCCCTGGGTATCGATCTTGAGATAGACCTCGCCATAGCCCTGAACCACCATGTTCTCCGGCGGCACGTCATAGGCTTCGGTCAGGATGCGCGCGACGGTTTCCGCGCGGCGATCGGAGAGCGTCAGATTGTAGAGATCATCGCCGACCGCATCGGTGTGTCCCTCGATCAGGAACACGGCCGCGGGATTTTCGTCGATCACGTCGAGCATCCCTCCTGCAATATCGCCGAGCAGGCGAACCTGCGATTCGGTGATTGTCGCGCTGCCGCTGTCGAAATTGATCGTGTCCAGATCGATGCGGCGCACGAGTCCGCGCACGTCCTGGTTCTCGCGTACTTCCTGCAACGTATAGCGCTCAGGGGCCTGATAGACGGCCGGGGCGCTGAAGGTGTCGTAGAACAGGCGCCTGTCTGCGCGACGCGCCGACACGACATAGTCGTCGCGCGGGATGTCGATACGGTAGCGGGGCACATCCACCCGGCGATGCAGATTGCGCCGGTCGTTTTCGGTCGTGTCAAACAGGACATATTCCCGCCCGTTCCGGGTGATCTTCACCCGGCGCAGGACATTTCCGCCGGCATCGCGAACCGTAATGATCTGAGAGCCGTTCGGACGCCTGACGATCTCGCGGGTCAGTCCGCCGCGCATCTGCTCGTAGCGCACATCATTGCGCTGATCGCGGAACAGCGCGCTGTCGTCCTTGCGGACATAGTAGCGGCCGTCGCGCTCGACCACGATGCGGTCGCCTTCATCCGCGGCGACCTTGCCGCCCAACATGGGGACCAATGCGCCAACGACGACACCAGCGGCAGCAGCTCCAAGGAGCTCGTTGCGGTTTTCACGAGCGCGCTCTCGACGTCGCTTTTCCGCCCGCTTCAACTGCTGGCGTTCATCCTTGCTGATCCTGTCGGAGACGACTGCAGTCGGACGGCGCTCTGCTTCCTTGACCACTTCGGCGACCGGCTCATCCTTCACGATGTTCTTGGGTTTCTCGGCTTCGCGCGAAACCCTGGCGGGCTGCTTCGCCTCCTCCACGACGCGCTTCTGCTCCTCGGGAGACTGAACCGCATCGCCGCTCTCGGCGCGGTCGCGGTCGCGGCGGCGACGCGGCTGTTCTTCGCGCGCCTGGGCCGGCGCCTGTTCAATCTGCTGGTCGCGCGCCTGATCGCGGTTGCGATCCCTCTTGCGACGCGGCTGTTCTTCCTGGGCCTGGGCCGGGGGCTGCTCGATCTGCTGGTCGCGCGCCTGATCGCGGTTGCGATCCTTCCTGCGACGCGGCTGTTCCTCCTGGGCCTGGGCCGGGGCCTGTTCGCTCTGCTGCTCGCGCGCCTGATCGCGGTTGCGATCCTTCCTGCGACGCGGCTTTTCTTCCTGGGCCTGGGCCTCTGCAGGCTTTGTTTCTTCAACCGCCTGCGCCGGCTGCTCTGCAGCGGCAGGCGCTTCCGCTTCGCCGTCCCTGCGGCGCTTCTTGCGGCGCGGATCCTCTGCCGTCGTCTGGTTGCTGTTCTGCGCGATCAGAAAGCTTCGACCGTGATCCGCCGAATCGATACGCGTGGGGTGGTCCGCTGCGTGGGCGCGGATCGAAAGCGCCGCGGGAGCGGCTACCATAAGCGCCAATACACTGGCGCCGATCAAAAGGCGGTTCTTCATTTATTGTTTTCCTCGTCGGCTCGTCTGCATTGCGGGACTGAACGCATCGTTTGATGCATAGTTCCCGATTCTGGCGAGATAACGATGCAGCCCGTCACCTGAACCGGCGGTGAACGCTAGGTAAGCGTCGAGAAATCGTTTGCCACAACAATGTTCCGTTCAAGCATGTGT
>JAUIBM010000384.1 GCA_030428345.1 Alphaproteobacteria bacterium
CACATGCCCCGCCGCCCGCAGCCGCCCACGGTAGCCCAGGAGCCGAAGCTGCCGCGCGAGCGTAAACCCCCGCCCGTCGGCGAAACTCGCAAACGGGATGCGAATGAGCGCGATCCTGTCGAACGCCGGGACCATCGCCGACATCACCGAGCGGGCGTCGGTCGACGCCGCGGTCGAGCGGGTCACCTCCGAGCTCGGCCCGATCGACGATGTGCCGACCGACGCCTCGTCGCTCGCGGTCGAGTGGCTCGAGCAGGCAGCTCGCCAATGGCAGCGTCAAGGCGCTGCGCGCCGCGGTCTCGAAGTCGTCGAGCGGGCCATCCGTCTGGCCCCACGTTGGGGCTCCCCGTCGCGATCGCTGTCGTTGCTCCAGGTCGAGCTGCTCGTCGATCTTCGCATGCACCGCGAGGCGCGTGCGGCGTTGGCCGAGCTGATCCCGCAGGCCGAACTCGCCGCCGACCACGTCGTCGCTGCGGAGTCGACCCGGTTGCTCGGCCAGATCGAGCAGATGGAGGGTGAGCTGCCGGCGGCTCGACGCGAACTCACGAAGGCGGTCGAGGCGTTCCGTCACCTCGGCGACGATCAGCGGCTCGCCGACGCACTGCGGGCACGTGGATTCGCCGAGATGTTCGGTGGTTCGCTCGCCGAGGCCGAACGCTTCCTCCGCGAGGCCGAGACGATCTTCCAGCGGGTCGACGACCCCCGCGGTCGGGCCTGGGTGCAACAGAACCTGGCCTGGGTGTCGTTCCTCTCGGGCGATCACGAGGTGTCCGAGCGTCGCCTTCGTGCGGCGATCGAGGCCTTCGACGCGATCGGCGATTCCAGCCTCGACTTCTATCCCGAGCCCCAGCGCGAGCGGATCGACGCCATCAACGACCGCGTCTACGACACCGTCAACAACGGCGTCTACAAATGCGGCTTCGCCACCCGCCAGCCGGCCTATGACGAGGCCTTCGGGCAATTGTTCGACTCGCTGGACTGGCTGGAGGACCTGCTGGGCCGCAACCGCTATTTGGCCGGCGACACGCTGACCGAAGCCGACTGGCGGCTGTTCACCACCCTGGTGCGATTCGACGCGGTCTATCACGGCCACTTCAAGTGCAACCGGCAGCGGATCGACGATTTCGCCAACCTGTCGGGCTATCTGCGCGAATTGTACCAGATGCCGGGCGTCGCCGAGACGGTCGACATGCGCCACATCCAGCACCACTATTACGAGAGCCACACCAGCATCAATCCGCACCGCATCGTGCCGCGCGGCCCGCTGCTCGACTTCGACCGGCCGCATGGACGCGGAAGGCTGAAGGCGGCCTGATCACCAGTCGGGCGATATCGCCGCCGCCTCGTCGATTTCCGCGATCCGCCGGCGCGTGCCGGCGGAAAGATCCCCAGGCAGGGCGTCGCGGCGGAAGAAGCGCGCCTCGGCGATTTCCCAATTGGCGGTGAATTCCTTCTCCACCCGCCACTGCCTGCAGCGGTACAGAGCGACATGGTCGCGGGTGCTGAAATTGCGGTTGAGATAGAGGCCCAACAATTCCGGCGCGCCCTCGACGGCGATACCGGTCTCCTCGCGCACCTCGCGGATCGCCGCCTCGGCCGCGGTCTCGTGCGGGTCGACGCCGCCGCCGGGAAAATGCCAGCCCGCGACATAGGTATGGCGGACCAGAAGCAGGCCGCCATCCCCGTCCTCCACCATGGCTCGCACGCCGATGGAGAGCGGGCGCGCCAGCAGGGTGGCGCGGTGGCGGGCGCGGCGCAAAAATCCCGTCAGCCGCAAGATCGCACCGCCTGGATCGCCGCCGAGCCTTGTGTGGCGGGAATGGCTGCCTTATTCGCTGGAAGCATGTTTCGACTTGCCCATCTTTCCGACGTTCATTTGTCGCCGATGCCTGTCATCGCGCGGCGCGACCTCATGTCGAAGCGGATCACCGGCTATGTCAACTGGCGGCGCAATCGCTCCCGCTCGCATCAATCCGATACGCTGGCCGGTTTGCTGGAAGATGCCAGGCGGCGCGCGCCCGACCATTACGTCGTCACCGGCGATCTGATCAATCTGGGACTCGACGCGGAAATCGAAAATGCGCGGCTCTGGCTGGAATCGCTGGGCGATCCGCAGATCGTCTCGACCGTATGCGGCAATCACGACGCCTATGTGCGCGGCTCGCTCGAGCAGGCGCTGGCGAAATGGCAGCCCTGGTGCTCGGGCGATGACGGGCGGACCATTTCGGGAGACGACGATTATCCGGTGCTTTGGCGGCGCGACGGCGTTTCCATCATCGGCTGCAATTCGGCGCGCGCCACGGCTCCGTTTCTGGCCACCGGCTATTTCGAGGAAGTTCAGGCCGACCGCCTGGCCAGGGTGCTGGAGGGCGAGGGGCGCGCGGGACGCTGCCGCATCGTGCTGATCCACCACCCGCCGGTGCGCCGGGCAGCGCCATTGCACAAGCGGCTGATCGGGCAATCGCTGTTCCGCAAGGTGATAGCGGCCCATGGCGCCGAACTGGTGCTGCATGGTCATACCCATCTCAACACCGTGAATCATATTCCCGGCCCCAACAGGCATGTGGCGGTGGTCGGCGTGCCCTCCGGCGCGCAGGCCCCGATCGCGCTGCTGCGCAAGCCCGCCGCCCGCTACAATCTCTTCAACATCGCGAAGGGGCCGCGCGGCTGGTCGATCGCGCTGCAGGAATATGGCTATTCGGCTCCGGGCGACGGGGTGGGGCTGATCGCCAAGAAGCAGATCCTCTGATCGCCGGCCCTTTCGGGTTGCAAACGCCCTGAACAAACGAGACGCATCCGATTTGCCGCGAGCGGCGGGAGAAAGAAGATGACCACGACCCCCGACGAACTTCCCCGGGCTTGCAGGCAGGTGGCGCAGGCGGCCCGGGACGCCGGACTGGCGATCGAGATTCGCATCATGGCCGACAGCACCCGGACCGCGGAGGAGGCCGCTGCGGCCTGCCAGACCAGCGTGGCGCAGATCGTCAAGTCGCTGGTGTTCCAGGGCAAGGAAAGCGGCAAGCCCTATCTTCTTCTGGTCAGCGGATCGAACCGGGTTAAGGAAGGGCTGGTCGGGCGCAGCATCGGGGAAAAGATCGTCCGGCCGGACGCCGGCTTCGTGCGGGAGCAGACGGGCTTTGCCATCGGCGGCATTCCCCCGCTCGGCCATGATCGGCCGATCGACACCTATGTGGACGCGGATCTGCTGAACTACGATCTGGTGTTCGCCGCCGCCGGCACGCCGAACGCCATTTTCGGCGTCGACCCCAGAGCCTTGTGCGAGGCATGCGGCGGCAAGGTGATCGCGGTGGTCGAAGCCTCCTAGGGGGAGGGCCAGATCCCGGTCTGGCGCAGGGCCTCGCCCAGGACCATCGCCCCGGCCACGGCCAGGTTGAGCGATCTGGCGTTGGCGGCCATGGGAATCGTCAGGCGGAAATCGGCCGCCTCGTGCACCTCCTGCGGCACGCCGGCCGATTCGCGGCCGAGCAGGATCAGATCGTCCGGCCGAAAGGCGAAATCGCAATAGGGGGCTTCGGCGCGGGTCGTCATCAGCACGAGGCGGCGGTCCTGTTCACGCCGCCAGGCCTGGAAGGCGTTCCAGTCGACATGCCGCCTTGTCGCCGCGATTTCCAGATAGTCCATCCCGGCGCGGCGCAATGCGCCGTCGTCCATCCTGAATCCGGCCGGCCCGATCACGTTCAGAACGGTGCTTGTGCAGGCCGCCAGACGCAGCAGTGTTCCCGTATTTCCCGGTATGTCGGGCTGGTAGAGCACCAGTTCCGGCATGCTGAAACTCCCGTATTCGCCCGGGGCGCAATTTGCGCGTCACGGACAGTTTGTATTGCTCACCGTCCGCAAAGCGCCATAAAGGACGCATTGGAGCCAGGCAATGTTCAGATTCTTCGAGTCGCGTATCGAACCTTTTCCGCAGCAGGAGCCGGACCAGCCGCCGCACGGCCTGGTTGCCTTCTGCTGGCATTATACGCGTCCCGTCTGGCCGTGGCTGGT